>JAZKIE010000060.1:5636-9161 GCA_040385025.1 Pseudomonadota bacterium
TGGTTGCTGTAGATGTGGCAGTCGCCGCCGGTCCAGATGAAGTCGCCAACATCCAGGTCGCATTGCTGCGCCACCATGTGGGTCAGCAGCGCGTAACTGGCGATGTTGAAGGGCACGCCGAGAAAAATGTCGGCACTGCGCTGGTAGAGCTGGCAACTGAGTTTGCCCTTGCCGCCGGGTTCGGTCGCAGGTGCCACATAAAACTGGAAAAAGGCATGGCAGGGCATCAGCGCCATCTTGGACAGGTCGGCGACGTTCCAGGCGCTGACGATGATGCGGCGCGAATCGGGGTTGGTCTTGAGGGTCTTGATCACGTCGCTGATCTGGTCGATGTGGCCGCCGTCCGGCGTGGGCCAGCTGCGCCACTGCACGCCGTAGACCGGGCCGAGGTCGCCGTCCTCGCGCGCCCACTCGTCCCAGATGGTGACGCCGCGTTCTTTGAGCCAGTTGTTGTCGCTGGAGCCCTGCAGAAACCACAGCAGCTCATGCACGATGGATTTGAGATGGACCTTTTTGGTGGTCACCAGCGGAAAGCCCTCGTTGAGGTCAAAACGCATCTGGTAGCCGAACACACTTTTGGTGCCGGTGCCGGTACGGTCGGCCTTGAACACGCCGTGGCTGTCCACGTGGCGCATGAATTCTTCGTACTGGGAGCGGATGGGGTGAGACGGCACTTTAATAAGCTCCAAACAGGCAGTCCATGGCTGCAACAATGTGCTCGCGCTGATCCTGCAGGCCAGCAACGCGCTTCTTCAATTCCCGCGCCGGAAAGGCGGCGAGGGCGGCGGTGTCCAGCACCACCGCTTTTCCGTCGACCTCAAAGGCCGGGTTCAAATCACGCATGGGATGCGGGTAATTCGCTGCAGAACGCATGGGGATGACCACTCGCGAATCCAGGCTGTTGATGTAATCGTTCTGGACATCCAGCAGAAATGGCGTGATCTTGCGCTGCGTGGCATCGGGATGCGCATAAACGTCGTAACGCGCCATGGTCAGAAGGTCCGGTATTTGGCCAGCGGCAGGCCTTCACTGGCGATGCGTGCGTTGTAGGCCGCGACAGCTTCCCGATTTTCCTCGTTCCATTGTTCCCAGTAGCGGCGCCGCACCTCGGCGGCCAGCAGCGTGTCAACGGTCTGGGAAACATTCATGCCCATCTCACGCGCCATTTCCAGCACCTTGGCATTGAGCGACAGGTTGGTGGCTTTTTTGGGTGCGTTTTCAAACTTCAGCATGGCTGGCCTCCATGAGTCATGCGCATATTATATGCGCAGAACACGACCCGGATTCATCAGGTTGTGCGGGTCCAGGCCCTGCTTGATGGCGCGCATCATGCCCAGCGCCACCGGTGATTTGTGTTTGGGCAGGGAGTCGACCTTGAGGCTGCCGACGCCGTGTTCGGCCGAGATCGAGCCGCGGTAACGGTCCACCACCTCGTAAACCAGCGCATTCATCGGGGCTTCCTGCTCGTTGAGGAACAGCGCCTGGTCCTGGTTCTCCGGGGCCTGCACGTTGTAGTGCAGGTTGCCATCACCGAGGTGGCCGTAGACCACCATCCTGGCGCCGGGGAAACGCGCCAGCAACAGGGCATTGGTCTCCGCCACGAATTCGGGAATGCGCGAGACATTGATCGAGATGTCGTGTTTGATGTTCAGGCCTTCTTCGGCCTGCGCCAGCGGAATGCTTTCGCGGATGTGCCACAAGGCGTGCGCCTGCGCCATGCTTTCGGCAACCACCGCATCGCTGACACAACCGGCTTCCATGGCGGCTTCCAGCAGGCGCTCGAAACAGGCGCGTGCATGTTCTTCCGATTCGTTGTCGGAGTTCTCCAGCACCACACACCACTCGGACTCTTTCCAGAAAGGAACGCGCTGCTGCGGGAAGTGTTTGGCCACCAGACTCAGCGGGAACTGGCCCATCACTTCAAAACCGGTCAGGCCCGATCCCAGGTGTTCATGCGCCAGGCCCAGCAACTGCACCGCGGCTTCCAGCGAGGGCACGGCGGCAAAAGCCGTGAGCTGGCTTTTGGGCAGGGGGTAGAGCTTCATGGTCGCGGCTGTGATCACGCCCAGCGTGCCTTCGCTGCCGATGAACAGATGCCGCAGGTCGTAGCCGGTGTTGTCCTTGCGCAGGCCGGTGAGGCCATCCCAGATCTCGCCCTGCGCGTTCACGACTTCCAGGCCGAGGCACAGCTCGCGCGTGTTGCCGTAACGCACGACCTGGGTGCCGCCGGCATTGGTGCCGAGGTTGCCGCCTATGGTGCAACTGCCTTCTGCGGCCAGGCTCAGCGGGAACAGAAAGCCGGCTTTTTCGCAGGCTTCCTGCAGGTTCTGCAGCACACAACCGGCCTCGACCGTGACGGTCAGGTTGCCGGCGTCCAGCGTGCGCACTTTGTTCATGCGGGTCAGGCTCAGCACCACCTGCGTGCCGCTGGCGTCGGGGGTGGAGCCGACCACCATGCCGGTGTTGCCGCCCTGCGGCACCATGCTGACACGCGCGGCGGCGCAGGCTTTCACCACGGCGGCGACCTCGGCCGTCGAGCCGGGGCGCACCACGGCCAGGGCCTTGCCGGTTTCGCGCCGGCGCCAGTCCTGCACCCAGGCGGTCAGGTCGCCCTCGGTCAGGACGTGGGGTACGCCGACGATCTGGCGCAGCGATTCAATCAGTTCGTTGTGGGGGCTCATGGTGTTTGGGCTTCCGGTTCGGGAAGAGTCTGGTTTTTGGCGTTTTTCAGGCGGATACGCACATGCATGGCGCAGGCGGTGAACAGCAGCAGGCACAGCAGCACCTCGATCATCGCCAGGTAGTTGCCGGGCGGCTTGTCGCTCCAGGCGCGCACCGCGCCTTCGGTGAAGTACAGCCACACCATCAGACTGAGCCAGCGGTAGGTGTACATGCGGTTTTTCAGCAGGCCGGCCAGCGGGATACACAGCGGCAGCACCTTCAGCGCCAGCAGCGAGCCGCCGGGACGAATCGGCGCCAGCCACATCTCCCAGGCCAGGCCCAGGGCGATCAGGCCGCCCAGGCTGCCCAGGGCCAGCCAGCGGGTGGCGTCGATTTGCGATGTTTTGTTCATGGGGGAGCTTGTCATCATTTGCGCGGGTCGATGGCATGATACCGGGGATGACATTCAAGCAGTCCCTGCAGGAGTTATTGACGGAGCTCTCGCACTTTCCGTGGCGCGACACCGCCTTCACCCTGCGCCAGCGTTTTCGCGAAGACCACATGGGCCTGACGGCCAGCAGCCTGACCTTCACCACCAGCATTGCGCTGGTGCCGTTTTTCACGGTGGCACTGGCGATTTTCACGGCTTTTCCGATGTTTTCCAAGTTGCAGGGCGCGCTGCAGGTGTGGCTGGTGAACAGCCTGATCCCGGACAACATCTCTCGCCAGGTGCTGGGCTACCTGACCCAGTTCGCGCGGCAGGCCAACAAGCTCGGTGTGGTCGGCCTGGCGGTGCTGCTGGGCACGGCGATTGCGCTGATCCTGACCATAGACCGCACGCTCAACGGCATCTGGCGCGTCAAG
>JAZKIE010000061.1:0-1743 GCA_040385025.1 Pseudomonadota bacterium
CGGGCGCCCAGGCCAGCAACTCGGCGCGCACCTGGTCGGTGCTGACCACGGCGCCTGCAGAGGCTTTGTTTGTGAAGCTTATTTGGGCACTGGCCCCCGTGGACATTGCGCCAACAGCTATCAAAAACAGAGCGAATAAAAAACGGCGGGATGTCATGGTCATGGTGTGAGCGGCGCTTGCGCCTTTAGTTCCTGCGGGGCCGGGCCCTGCGCCACGTGGCTGCTGGCGCATCGCGGTCGCATGCTGTGGTTCAGCCGGCAAAACCCAGCACCACGCGCCGGGTGCTTGCACTTTTCTTTTCGATTTTGGTGACGATCACAGCACCGATTTCGGCCGTGTTGGCCACATGGGTGCCGCCGCAAGGCTGCAAGTCGATCATCTGCTCCGCGCCGGGGTGGCCGATGCGAATCGTGCGCACCTGCCCGCTGCCGCGCGGCGGCTGCACACTCATGCTTTTGACCAGCGCCGGGTTGGCATCGAGTTCCGCGTCAGTGATGCTGCCGACCAGCAGCGGATGGGCCGCAGCGACCAGGCGCGCGATGCCGGCCGTCAGGGCGTCCTTGTCCAGCGGGTCGGTCATGCTGAAGTCCAGCCGCGCGTAGTCGGGCGTGATCGAGCAACCGTTGACGAGCTGCGGCACCAGGTGGCACAGCAAATGTGTGGTCGTGTGAAAACGCATGAGCCGGTGCCGGCGCGCCCAGTCAATGCGGGCGGTGACCTGATCGCCGACCTGCACACCGGCCTGCTGCCACTGCAAAAGCACCGAAGCGGCCGGGTCTGGCAGGACGGGCAGGTGGCAGATTGCAGTTGTGAACTGTCCCAGCTCATCTTTTCCCTTGCGGGTGTCGGCAACCGCAATTTCACGGCCGTCGGCGAGCACCAGCACCCCGGCATCACCGGCCTGGCCGCCGCCCAGCGGGTAAAACACAGTGCGATCCAGCACCAGGCCCTGCTCGTTGATGGCGATGACCGTGGCCGTGCATTCGCCGAGGTAAGCATCGTCTCTGAACAGGGTTTGCGTCATGGTTTGATAATAGCGGCATGCTTGCCACGCCCGTTGCCGAGACTGCCGCCATTGTGCTGGCCACGCTCAACGCCAAATACATCCACGCCTCGCTGGGTCTGCGCTGCCTGCTGGCCAACATGGACACACATGGCGGCGCCGGCCTGCGGGCGCAGACGCGGCTGTGCGAATTTGTCATCGGCCAGCCGGCCACGCGCATGGTCGAAGAGTTGCTGGCGCTGCAACCCCAGGTGATAGGCCTCGGCGTTTACATCTGGAATGTGGTTGAAACCACGCAACTGGTGCGCCTGCTCAAGACCCTGCGGCCAGACATCACCATCGTGCTCGGCGGTCCCGAGGTCAGCCATGAGGTGGAGCAGCAGGAGATCTGCCGCCTGGCGGACCATGTGGTCACGGGCTGGGGCGACGTGAGTTTTCCGAAACTCTGCCGCGCCTTATTGGATGGACCCAAGCCGCTGATGAAGGTGATTGCCGGCGAGCAGCCAGCGCTTGATGAGCTGGTGCTGCCTTACAGCGAATACACGGCGGAGGATTTGGCGCAGCGCTTGCTGTATGTCGAGGCTTCGCGCGGTTGCCCCTTCAAATGCGAGTTTTGTCTGAGCGCGCTCGACAAAACCGCCTGGGCCTTTGAGCTGGACGGCTTCATGGCCGAAATCGACACCTTGTACCGGCGCGGCGCGCGCAACTTCAAGTTTGTGGACCGCACCTTCAACCTGAA
>JAZKIE010000062.1:0-2346 GCA_040385025.1 Pseudomonadota bacterium
TGTGTTTGCCTTGCAACACGGGCCGGTAAGTCCGTTTGCCAGCAGCAAGTATCGGCCGTCCGGCGGAGAAAGTGCTTCCGTATTTCCGGTCATTGCGGCTCATATCGGTAATAATTACTTCATAGATTAATAAATGAAGGAAATATTTCTTTATGGATAAAATCGACCGAAAAATTCTTCAGGTTTTACAGGCCAATGCACGCGCCAGCTTGCAGGAGATCGGCCAGGCTGTCGGCCTGAGCCACACGCCGTGCTGGAGCCGCATCAAGAAGATGGAAGAGTCGGGCGTGATCGAGGGTTACACCGTGCGCATCAATGCTGCGGCGCTGGACCTGGCCGACACCGTGCTGGTGCAGGTCACGCTGGACAGCCACTCCGACAACACACTGGAAAAATTCGGCGAGACGCTGGCGAAAATTCCCGAAGTGATCGAGGCCTACCTGGTGTCGGGTGACTACGATTATTTGCTGCGCATCGCGGTCAGCGGCACCCAGGATTACGAACGGCTGCTGCGCGAGCGCCTGTACAAGATCAAGGGCATACGCCACAGCAAATCCAGCTTTGTGCTGCGCACCCTCAAGAAGGCCGACCTGCCGCTGTTCCCGGCCTGATCAGCCGCGCTCGCGCAAGGCCCGCGTGCGCACCCAGGCCAAACGTGCCTCGGTCAACGCCACACCCAGTCCGGCCAGGCAGATCAGCGCAATGCCCAGCGCCGTGGTTTGGCCCGGCACCTGGTCAAACACCAGCCAGCCCAGAATGGCGGCGCTGATGATCTGCATGTAGCTGAAGGGTGCCAGCAGGCTGGCCGGGCTTTTGCTGAAGGCTGCCGCTTGCAGCCAGTGGCCGAAGAAGCCGGTGACACCGGTCGATACCAGCAGCACCCAGCCCCAGAAAGACAAGTCGGGTGTGACCCAGAACCAGGGCAGCGCCAGCGACAGCGCCGCCGTGCCGAACAGGCCACCGTAGTAATTGGTGGTCAGCGGGTCGTCATGGGCCACGCGGCGCGTGGAAATCTGGAACAAGGCAAACGTGAACGCGGTCAGCAAACCCAGCGCCACACCGACCGGGTCGAGCTGTGCGCCGGGCCGCACCACCACCAGCATGCCGGCAAAACCGAGCAGCACGCCCAGCCAGCGGTGCAGGCGGTGCGCCTCCTTGAGCAGCCACGGCGCCATCGCCATCACAAACAAGGGGGCCATGAAGTTGATGGCGGTGGCCTCGGCCAGCGGCAGGCGCGCCAGCACCGAGAAAAACAGCACCGTGGTGGCAATCATCAAAAAGCCGCGCAGCAGTTGGCGCGGCAGCGACTGCGTTTTGAAAATCGCCTTGCCGCGCTGGGGCAGCACCACGGCGGTCATCAAGGCGGTATGCACGGCGTAACGCATCCAGGACACCATCAACACCGGCACGCCGGCCAGCACCAGCCACTTGCCGGAGGCGTCGAGTGTGGACAGCAGCCACAGGCCGGCAATGTGAAGAAGGATTCCGCTTTTGTTCATTGGTGGGTGGCGGGTCGCCAGCGAGGCTGGACTGTGCAGTCACCCAGTGTAGGCCAAAAAGCTCTCCAGCCCCTATCTGGAAAGGGCTTCAAGCTATCAAATCAGTAGCGACGAAGGAGGGGCACGGCGCCCGGCTTAAACCGTGACGTCGGCATTTTCTGCCGCCGTGAAGTGCATTTCTGCGCGGCCCGGCCCATGGCTCAGGCCGACCTGCTCGGCAGTGGCCAGGGCCCGCACGTCGTCCCAGCCGAGTTTTCGGTAGGACTGCGGGTCTTCGGCGGCCACCGCGCCGGGCTCGCTGTTGATACTGATCACCACGCGGATCTGGCCGTCGGCCGCCTCACTGCTGATCACGATGCTGGCCGGTGTCAGCGCGGCGTCGGTCAGGGCAATCAGCGCGGCGGTGAAGACGCTGCGCAGCGCGAACACCGATGTCGCCAGGTCGGAGCTGGTGATGGTGTTGGACACGCTGAAGCCGCGAAAAGCCAGGTCGGTGGTCAGCATGCCGACACATTCTTCCACGCTGGCATGAAGCGGTCCCAGGCTGTTTTCCTTGGGGGCAAGCCAGGTCATCAGGCCCATGCTCGCGCTGGCGGCCGAGCGCGTCAGGGTGCTGAGGGACTTGCTGCTGTCGCGTATCACCGTGAGGTCAGGTTGCGCGGCCTGCAAGCGTCTGTCCATGATGGCCGCGACCATACCGATGGGCTGCAGCGTTCCTGCGAGGTGATGGCGCAGCGCGGGGGCCACACGGCGCAGCAGCGCATAACGGGCGGCTTCTTCCGCAGCAGAGGTCTGTTGAGGGTCGCGCGCTGTCATGCCGTCCCGCCGAGGTTCAAGCGTGGCGCGT
>JAZKIE010000063.1:0-13052 GCA_040385025.1 Pseudomonadota bacterium
CCCCGGCCAACAGGCAGTCACACACCACAGCAAGCGGTGTAGCCAACGAACAGGGATCCCGGATCAAGTCCGGGATGACACATCCAGCGACGGCACCACTGAGCCGTTATGCTAAGCCCATGGGTGAATTCGACCTGATCGCGCGTTACTTCCAGCGCCCCACCAGCCGCGCCGTGCTCGGCATCGGCGACGACTGCGCGCTGCTGCAGCCGGCCACCGGCATGCAGCTGGCCGTCTCCAGCGACATGCTGGTCGAGGGCCGGCATTTTTTCGCTGATGTTGATCCGTCAGCGCTGGGCCACAAGGCGCTGGCCGTCAACCTCAGCGACCTGGCGGCCTGCGGTGCGCAGCCGCTGGCCTTCACGCTGGCACTGGCGCTGCCGCGCGCCGATGAAGCCTGGCTGGCCGCCTTTTCGCGCGGCCTGTTCGCGCTGGCCGACGAACACGGCTGCGAGCTGGTCGGCGGCGACACCACACAGGGCCCGCTCAACATCTGCATCACGGTCTTCGGCGACGTGCCGCGCGGCCAGGCGCTGCTGCGCTCGGGTGCGCGCACCGGCGACGACATCTATGTCAGCGGCACGCTGGGCGACGCCCGGCTGGCGCTGGAGGCATTGCGCGGCAACATCACGCTGCCGCCCGGCTGGATGGCCGCCGCGCGAGCCCGCCTGGAGCAACCGTCGCCGCGGGTGGCGCTGGGCATCGCGCTGCGTGGCCTTGCCAGCGCCGCGATTGACATCAGCGATGGCCTGATCGGTGACCTGGGGCATATCCTCAAGGCCTCGCGGGTGGGCGCACGCATAGACACCGCCATCGCTGTTGATTTGCTGGCGGGTGATGGGGATGCACGCGGGGCGGAAAGTCCTCTTCACCACGAGGCGCGCCTGGGCTGCGTGCTGGCTGGTGGCGACGACTACGAGTTGGCGTTTACCGCCCCGGTGTCGGCGCGCGCGGCCGTGGCAGCGGCTGCGCTGGAGGCACACACGCCCGTGACCCGCATCGGCAGCATTGAGAATGCGCCGGGCCTGCGCCTGGTTGATGCCGCTGGCCACGCCGTGACCGGCCACTTTGCTTCTTTTGATCACTTCGCCTGAGCGCCGCAGGCAGCGCCACCTACCGATGCATTGTTTTTCGCAGCCTACATCTCACACCGAGGTCCAGTGACTCATGAATGACTATCAAAATCATAGCTGCTCGCGCTTGATCGCCATGGGCTGGAGCCCGATTTTGCTTCAAACCCCATGACGCCTCTGAACCCAACGCCGGTAGTGCCCGGCATGCCCATCCCCGCGCCGCGCCGGCCCACGGCCCGCTTCATGCTGTCCCATCCGGCGCATCTGATCGCGCTGGGTTTCGGCTCGGGCCTGAGTCCGGTGGCGCCCGGCACGGCGGGCACCTTGTGGGCCTGGTTGGCCTTTGTGCTGATGGCGCCCTGGTTCAGCGCGCTGCAGATGGGATTGCTGATTGCCGCGTCAGCCCTGCTGGGCTGGTGGGCCGCGACCCTCACCGCAAAAAACCTGGGCGTCGCCGACCCCGGCAGCATCGTCTGGGACGAGGTGGTGGCCTTCTGGCTGATCCTCTGGCTGATCACCCCGGCCGGGCTGTGGGGCCAGCTGGTGGCTTTTGTGCTGTTCCGCTTTTTCGATGCCGTGAAGTTCGGCCCGACCGCCTGGGCCGACAAACACTTCAAGGGTTTCGGCTGGCGCGGCGGCTTCGGCATCATGCTCGACGACCTGGCCGCAGCCTTCTGTACCTTGCTGGTAATTGCCGTCTGGAGTTTCTGGTGAATCCATTTTCGCTATCAAAAGATGAGCTGTTTGCGCCCGGTTTACTTGGGCGGGTGGCCGATTTGATGCTCCAAAAAGGCTGGCTGCTGGCCACCGCTGAAAGCTGCACCGGGGGTTTGATTTCTGCCGCCTGCACCGACCTGGCGGGCTCCAGCAACTGGTTTGAGCGTGGTTTTGTCACCTACTCGAATGCCGCCAAGACCGAGCTGCTGGGTGTCGATGCGGCGCTGATTGCCGCACACGGCGCGGTCAGCGAAGAAGTAGTGCGCGCCATGGCGCTAGGCGCCATCAGCCATTCGCGGGCGCAAGTGGCGGTGGCCGTGACCGGTGTCGCCGGCCCCACCGGCGGCAGCCGCGCCAAACCGGTGGGCACGGTGTGGTTTGGCTTCATGCTGGACGGCCGGCTCAGCAGCGAAGTCCAGCACTTTGACGGCGACCGCGCTGCGGTTCGCCTTGCCACCGTGCAGCATGCGCTGCAGCGGCTGGTGCAACTGTTGAGCTGACACCTATGCCTCACACCCCGGCGGCCGCCGACCTGATCGACTCCGCCACGGCCTGGCGCCGTCTGCTGGTGACACTGGCGCTGATGACCGTGGGCGCCGCCGGCATGTACATCGTGCCTGTGGTGTTGCCGGCGGTGCAGGCCGACTTCGGCGTGGCGCGCGCCGACGCTTCCCTGCCCTACACCTTGCTGATGGTCGGTTTTGGCCTGGGTGGCATGCTGATGGGCCGGCTCGCCGACCGTTTTGGTGTGGCCATGCCGCTGAGCCTGGGCGCTGTCGGCATGGGCCTGGGTTTCGCCGCTGCCGCCCTGTCGGGAAACATCTGGCTGTTTGCGCTGGCGCATGGCGTGTTGATTGGCCTGCTCGGCAGCTCGGCCACGTTTTCGCCCTTGCTGGCCGACACCTCGCTGTGGTTCATGCGGCGCCGCGGCATTGCGGTGGCGGTGTGCGCCAGCGGCAACTACCTGGGCGGCGCGCTCTGGCCGCCCATCATCCAGCACTTTGTTGAAAGCGTGGGCTGGCGCCAGACCTACTGGGGTCTGGCCGTGTTCTGCAGCCTGGCCATGTTCGGACTGGCCCAGTTGATGCGCCAGCGCCCGCCGGCGCTGGCTTTGGCGCCGGTCAATGTGCGCGGTGTTGCCGCCAGTGACCGGCCATTTAACTTGAGCCTGGGCCAGGCGCAGGCGCTGCTGTGTGTGGCCGGTTTGTCGTGTTGCGTGGCCATGTCCATGCCGCAGGTGCACATCGTGGCCTATTGCAGCGACCTGGGTTTTGGCGCGGCACGCGGCGCGGAGATGTTGTCGCTGATGCTGGCCTGCGGCATTGTCAGCCGGCTGATCTCTGGCGCCATCTGTGACCGCATAGGCGGCTTGCGCACGCTGCTGCTGGGTTCGGCATTGCAAACCGTCGCTCTCATGCTGTTCATTCCGTTTGACGGCATGGTCTCGCTGTATGTGATCTCGGCGATGTTCGGCCTGTTTCAGGGCGGCATCGTGCCGAGCTACGCCATCATCGTGCGCGAACATTTTCCCGCCGCCGAAGCCGGTGCCCGCGTCGGCACCGTCATCATGTTCACCATGGTGGGCATGGCGCTGGGTGGCTGGATGTCGGGCAAGGTGTTTGACCTCACCGGCTCCTACGACGCCGCTTTTTTCAATGGCGTCGCCTGGAACCTGCTGAACTTCGCAGTGGTTCTGTTTCTCTTGCGCCGTACGCTCAGGCCGGTGAAAGCCCAGGCGAGCGCAGCCTGACAAGCAGGCCGCACACTGCCCATCTTCACGCGTTTTGGATGAGGTGGGCCTGCAAACCACGCCGCGGCGATGGACCGGCAGCCGGTGCATAACCCAGGCGCGTCCACATCTGCACCGTGTAACGCGGCTGTGGTGCCTGCAGCAGGGCGTGGATGTCGGCATACGGCCTGGCCTGTTCCGGGTACTCCTGCAAAGCCTGCGACAGCGGCTGCATGACCAGGCCCTGGGCAGTGGCCGCGAGCTGCGCGCGGGCGTAGGCGCGGCCGGCGTTGACCTGGGTCTTGCGCCCATTGCCTTCGGTCACCATCCAGAAAAACGCCGGTGTGGCGGCGATTTTTTCATTGAAACTCTTGATCTGGCCGGTGGTCGCCGAGTCGTCCGGCCCCGGCGCCTTGCTGCGGTCAAACAGGCCGAGTGCCGTCAGCGTGCGCACCATCGGTGTGTTGATGCTCAGGCCGTCGCGGTGCTCGGCAATTTCGCGCGGGCCGACACGCAGCACCTTGAAGGACTCCATGATGGTGCGCGATGTGACCAGCTCGATGCGCCAGGCTTCTTTGGCAATGGCCCGGTGTTTTTGCAAGGCATCGGGCTGGGCGCCGCCTACAAAGCCGGTGCGTACCGGGTACCGGGCGACGCTGGCGGCAATCGCCTGCATGGCGGCCGCAGCCGGTTCGCGCGCCTCATAGGCTTCGCGGTTGGTGTGCCGCTTGAGAATCTGGTCAAACAGCGGGTCCGGCTGGATGCCCGCATCTGCGGCCAGAACAATGCGTGCTACCGGCCGCTTGTCCAGCGTCGCGGGGCCGAACTCGCCCTGCGGGAACAGGGTGATGTCGGCGCGCAGCCCTTTTTGCCGGGCGGCAAGGTCCAGCAGCTCCAGAAACGTGCCCTGGCTCATCATGATCTGGCGCGACAGCGGATCGGTCTCGGGCAGCAGCCGGCTCAGGTCGCAGTACAGCATGATCTCGCCCGGCTGGCGCAGGTCCACCAGCCAGGACTGCAGGTTGTGCGAATGCGGCGCCAGAATCGCGTAGCTCAGCACCCAGTGGCGCATGTCCGTCGTGCCGGCTGCGGGGCCGCTCCAGGCAGCGACAGCTTCAGCGGGCAAGGCCGAAGAGCAACCGGCCAGGCCGGCTGTGGCGCCCAGCACCACGCCGCCCCCGGCGATGCGAACAAAATTTCTGCGGTTGATCATGCTGCGCCTCTGTATAAAAAATTACGTCGATGGGTGATTGTGGAAACGCAGCGCATGTTTGACAATCCGCTAACTGCCCACATCAGATATTCAAAAATGAATAACGACTTCGACTGGCGCCTGGTCCGCTCTTTCCTGGCGGCGCTTGAGCAAGGCAGCCTGCTGGGCGCAGCGCGCTCGCTGGGCGCCACCCAGCCCACCCTCGGCAGGCATATCGCCGAGCTGGAGGCGCAGCTCGGCGTGTTGCTGTTCGAGCGCACCGGACGCGGCTTGTTGCCCACACCGATGGCGCTGCAGCTGGCCGACTCGGCGCGTGCCATGGATAACGGTGCCAACCAGCTGGCGCGCAGCGTGTCCGGCTTTGAGCCCGGCATCTCGGGCACGGTGCGTGTCAGCGCCAGCCAGCCGGTCGCCTGTTATCTGATGCCGCCCATCCTGGCACAGATGCGCTTGGCCCTGCCCGAGGTCCAGGTGGAACTGGTGTCCAGCAACGCCGTCAGCAACCTGCTGCGCCGCGAGGCCGACATCGCGCTGCGCATGGTGCAGCCTCAACAAGCCAGCCTGGTCATCAAACGCATTGCGAAAGTCACCCTGGGCGCTTACGCGCATCGCGACTACCTGCGGCGGCGCGGTACACCCAGGCAGCTACAGGATCTGCTGAGCCATGAGCTGGTGGGCAATGACCGCGATGAAACCATCCTCAAGGGCATGGCGGGTTTCGGCCTGCCGGTCACGCGTGCGTCTTTCGCCTTTCGCTGCGACGACTTGCTGGCCTGCTGGCAGGCGGTGCGCGCCGGCCTGGGCATCGGCTTTGTCTCCGACTACCTGGCGGTCACCGACAAAGACGTGGTGCCCGTGCTGCCCATGGTCAAGGTGCCGCCCATCCCGATCTGGCTCACAGTGCACCGCGAGATTCGCACCAGCCGCCGCATCCGCGCGGTGTATGACTTCCTGAGCCACGCTGTGCCCAGGGCGCTGTAAGCGCGCGGCCCTTCAGAAACCAGGACCTCTTGTAAAGTAGGGCGATGCAAACAGGAAAGGGTTTCAACGCGGGGTGGGGTGTCTCGGGCCTTGGCAAAGGCTTGGCCCTGCTCGTCCTGCTGCTGGCTTCCTGTGCGCACGCGCTTGAATTCGACTACCTCCCCGGCCGGCCGGGCGGCGTGGCACGTGGCATGACCCTGAGCGGGACCGTAGCACAGGGCGACACCGCAAAACTGATTGCCCTGATGCAGCGCAATCCGGCAGATGCCTGGTCCGCACTGGGTCGGGTCGAGCTCAACATCACCGGCGGGGATACGCGCGAAGCCTTGCTGCTGGCCGATACCCTGGTTGGCCTGTATCCGCACACGGTCGTCAATGGCGAATGTGTGGGGGCCTGTGCCATCGTCTGGCTGGCTGGCGCCTGGCGTGTGCTGCCGACGGGAAAAATCGGCATCGAGAAGCCGCCACGCGGCATACCGGCCGCCCCTGCCAGCGTGGCTGCCGACGCACCGCCGCCCTACGACCCATTGCCGGAACAGTTGCGCAGCTACCTGGCCAGGCAAGGCATGCCGCCGTTGCTGGTGGAGCAGGTCCTGTCCGACAGTCCGGGCGCCGTCTACTGGCTGACGGAGAAGGACATCAACAGCACCGGTGTCTGGCCGCCCTATTATTTTGAGAAGCTGAGGACCAACTGCCCGCTGCTGCTGCACAACAACGAGGCTTTTCACGCGCTGCGGCGTTGCGCGGCCCGGCTGGTGGTCAGCCAGAAGGCGTTCGCCCTCGACAAGTTGCTGGCCGGCGTGAACGACCCTTGGTGGAACGAAAACCGCGATGTGTTCAAGAATGCGCCGAGGTAGAGCCCCCTCGCTTTTTTGCCTCGGGCTTGCGGGCTAAGATGGCTGCATCGGCCACCACCCGGCAGCCTTTCGATCAAGGAGTTGTTGTGCGATCCATCACCTGTGCCAGCGTTTTGTCCCTGTGTCTCCTGCCCGCTGCCTGGGCGCAGTCCGATGCGGCCGCGGCTGCCGCCGCCAAAGAGGCCGGTGCCTCCGTGACCGCCAGCGGGCTGGTCTACCGTTCGCTCAAGGACGGCAGCGGCGCCAGCCCGGCCGCCAGCGACACCGTGCAGGTGCATTACCGCGGCCGGTTTCCGGGTGGCAAGGAGTTTGACAGCTCCTACTCGCGCAACGAGCCGACCGAGTTTCCGCTGAACCGCGTGATCCCCTGCTGGACCGAGGGCGTGCAGAAAATGAAGGTCGGCGGCAAAGCCAAGCTCACCTGCCCGCCAGCGATTGCCTACGGCGCACGTGGCGCTGGCGGCGTGATTCCGCCGAACGCCACGCTGGAGTTCGAGATCGAGCTGCTTTCAGTGAAGAAGTAGCTCAGCCCTGCAGACTCGCCGTGATCTCGTAAGAGTGCAGGCGGGCGGCGTGGTCGAAAATCTGCGAGGTGATCATCAGCTCGTCGGCGCCGGTGCGGTCCACAAAAGCCTGCAGGCCGCGCCGCACGGTCTCTGGCGAGCCGATGGCTGAACATGACAGCGTCTGTTCCAGGATCGCACGCTCCGGCGGCGTGAGCCGCTCCTCATAAGCCGGCACCGGCGGCTGCAGGCGCGAGGGCCGGCCGCTGCGCAGGTTGACGAAGGCCTGCTGCATGGACGAGGACAGCAGCCGCGCCTCGTCGTCGGTGTCGGCGGCAAACACATTGAAGCCCAGCATCACATGCGAGCGGTCCAGTTGCGCCGAAGGCCGAAAGCGGGCGCGGTAGACCTCGATCGCCTGCAGCATCTGCGCCGGCGCAAAGTGCGAAGCAAAGGCAAAGGGCAGGCCGAGCTGGGCCGCAAGCTGCGCGCCGAACAGGCTGGAGCCGAGAATCCACACCGGCACCTGCAGGCCGGCACCCGGCACGGCACGCACGCGCTGGCCCTCGGCCACCGGCTCGAAGTAGTGCATCAGTTCGACCACATCCTGCGGGAACTCGTCCGGGTTCGCGTTGAGGTCGCGCCGCAGCGCGCGTGCCGTGGCCTGGTCGGAGCCGGGCGCGCGGCCCAGGCCCAGGTCAATGCGCCCGGGAAACAGTGATTCGAGCGTGCCGAACTGCTCGGCAATCACCAGCGGCGAATGATTCGGCAGCATGATGCCGCCAGCGCCCACGCGTATGCGCGAAGTGCCGCCGGCCACGTGCGCCATGACCACCGCAGTGGCGGCGCTGGCAATGCCGGCCATGCCGTGGTGTTCGGCCAGCCAGTAACGCTGGAAGCCCCAGCGCTCGGCATGTTGGGCCAGATCAAGCGTGTTGCGCAGGGACTGGGCGGCGTCGCTGCCCTCCACGATGGGGGACAGGTCAAGAACGGAAAAAGGGATCATGGAGGGCAGATGGGTCGCCCTGGCGTTTTATCAATGCCTGAAGGGCACTGCCGTTTGCGCTGCGCGGATTCAGCGCAGCGGTGAAGGCCGGGAATTGGCCAGCCAGGCCCGGATGTCGGAAACCTGCACCCCGACGGCATCGACCGCTGCTCGCAACTGCTCGCTGGTGCAGCCCAATTTTTCACCCCAGTACAGCTCTTCCCAGGGGTCATACACATTGACACGCAGGCGGTCTGCCGGTGCCCGATGCTGCGGCTGAGTCCTCATGGCATCACTCCATTGAAAACATTCCGTTTTTATACGCCGGGAAGGTAGCCACCTCCAGCACGGGTGGCAATATGTCACATGAATTGCACCCCAACCCGCTGTTTTTTCAAGGAGAGGTGTACTATTTCACGGCACCCTGCGTTCCGCCCGCTCTCACCCCTGATGCCCGCCCTGAAAGTTTTTATGCATGCCAACCAGCAAACCCTTGAAAAACTCTACGGCGCGTTTGCGCGGCTGGATTCGGCCACCATGGCCGAGTGTTATGCGGCCGGCGCGACGTTTGACGACGAGGCCTTTTCGCTGCGCGGGCACCGCGAGGTCACCGGCATGTGGCACATGCTCTGCGACGCCACCAAAGCCAAAGGGCGCGATGTCTGGAAGCTGGACTACAGCGGCATAGAGGCCGATGCCACCACCGGCCAGGCGCACTGGGAGGCCGACTACCGCTTCAGCGCCACCGGACGCATGGTGCACAACATCATCGACAGCCGTTTTACGTTCAACCCCGAGGGCCTGATCCAGACCCAGCGCGATCGTTTCGACTTCTGGGCCTGGTCGCGCCAGGCACTGGGCGCGCCTGGCCTGCTGCTGGGCTGGACACCGTTTCTCAAAAGCAAGGTGCGCACCACCGCCGCGGCCAACCTGAAAAAATATCTGGCCAGCCGGCCCTGAATCACATCAAGGACGCGCCATGGCCTCGACCCTGCCTGACAACTGGTTTGAAGGTTTTGAAGCGCGTGACTTCGAGGTCAACGGCACCTCCATCTTTGCGCGTTTCGGCGGCAACCCGGAAGGGCCGGCGCTGCTGTTGCTGCACGGCTTTCCGCAAAGCCACGTGATGTGGCACCGCGTGGTGCAGGCCTTGAAAGCAAAGTTTTTCCTGGTGCTGCCCGACCTGCGTGGTTATGGCGACTCATCCAAGGTGCCGGGCCTGCCCGACCACAGCAACTACAGCAAACGCAACATGGCCGCCGATGCACTGGGCGTGATGGACGTACTGGGTCTGAGCCGCTTCGACCTCTGCGGCCATGACCGCGGCGGCCGCGTGGCGCACCGGCTCGCGCTGGACCACCCCGGCCGCGTGCGCAAGCTGTGTGTCATCGACATCGCGCCCACGCTGGACATGTACAACGCGACCGACCTGCGTTTTGCCACCGCTTACTACCACTGGTTTCACCTGATCCAGCCCAGCCCCTTGCCGGAAACCATGATTGGCGGCAACGCGCTGCCTTACCTGCATGCCAAGCTCGGCGGCTGGGGCGCCCAGGGGCTCAGCAACATCGAGGCCGAGGCTTTGCTGGAATACGAACGCTGCTTCTGCACGCCCGAAGCCATCCACGCCGCCTGCGAGGACTACCGCGCCAGCGCCGGCATCGACCTGGTGCACGACCGCGAGAGCCGCGCGCAGGGTGAAAAAATCCGCTGCGACGTTCACGTCTTGTGGGGCGAACGCGGCGTGGTGCACAAGCTGTTCGAGCCGCTTGTGCTGTGGCAAGCGCAGTGCGCCGGTGTTGTCAGCGGCCAGGTGCTGCCGGCCGGGCATTTCATTCCCGAGGAGTTGCCGCTGGAAACTGCGCATGCGCTGGCGCAGTTTTTTGCTGAAACCGGCGCATGACGCGCGACACACTCCTGCTGGTACTGGGCGCCGTTGTGCTGGCCGCACTGGTGGCTTCCGGCATCGCGCCGTACGAACGTGGCACCTGGGTCCTGGAGGTGCTGCCGGTGCTGCTGGCCCTGCCAGTACTGGCCTTCACCCGCAAACGCTTTCCGCTGAGCACGCTGCTGTATGTGCTGATCGCTGTGCACATGCTGGTGCTCATTCTCGGCGGCGCGTACACCTATGCGCGTGTGCCGCTGGGTTTCTGGCTGCAGGAGCTGATGCACCTGAGCCGCAACCCCTACGACAAGATCGGTCACTTCATGCAGGGCCTGGTGCCAGCGATGGTGGCGCGCGAGATCCTGCTGCGCGGGGCTTATGTCAATGGCCGGCGCATGGCCGCTTTTCTCTCGGTCTGCGTGGCCATGGCCATCAGCGCGGTCTACGAGCTGATCGAGTGGTGGGCCGCACTGGCGCTGGGCCAGGGCGCCGAAGATTTTTTAGGCACCCAGGGCGACATCTGGGACACGCAGTCGGACATGTTCTTGGCGCTGATAGGTGCGACCTTTGCTGTTTTGCTGCTGGCTAAGTGGCAGGACCGGCAGATGGCAGTGCCGCCAAAACGCTCCTGAATTGATAGCTGCTTGCGCATACTGGACGGGGGCCAAAGGCCTGGATCATCATTGAGTTACAGGTACGATGCGCTTTGTCCGCCTACCCGACACACTGTGCGGTGTTTCGCCAAGTTTTTATACCTGTATGCATCTGTACAAAACTACGGTAAAACCTAGCATCCACGCCACTTTCAGGAGGAAGTCATGTCCAGAATATCGAGCTGAGACCAGTTTATCGAGCAGGCTTGCTCTACACATTACGTTAGACGGCGAAGGTTCCGCAGCGCCCCGCAAGACAGTTGCGGATCTCAAGTATTCGTGCTGAAATCTTCGAACTGGAGGTAGCTGCTATGGGCATTTGGGGCTGGTTTGTTGGTGTCTCTGACGGGTGGCACACCTGTGGAACGTGTCACGGGAGTGGGGAAGTTGGTGACTATGGTGGAAATATTTGGAATGGTGAGGGCGCCACTTCCAAGAGATGTTCCAGTTGCAAGGGAGAGGGCAAACTTTACTTCCGCAATGGCATTTCCTACCCTAAGCCGGATTCGCCCCGGAGGGAGCCTGAGCCTCCACCTTGGGTTAAGTAGCAGCGCTCCTGGAATGCAGAGAAAACGGCATCGAGCCAGTCTTACACTCATGTACACGCCGCAATCTCACCGTCCAACATTCCCGTCAACACGGACGCTCGCATCCGCGATCGCCGGTTCCGTTTACGTTAAACCGCACTGATGATGGGCCCGCATCACTTCAACGATCTCAATCGCTGGCAGCGACTCTGGTTGTCCTGTGCGCCGCATGGTTTATACCTGCAGCAGCATGGACCGTATCGACCTTTCCTATGGAAACGGAATACCGTGAATCTCAGCGTTTGAATTCGAAGACTTGGCTCCAAACATTCGATGATCGAATTAAGGGGATTGAGCTCCACTGCCGGAAGTTGGCTCGCGTAGGTGAGGACGATCTCAACCTTGTGAAACACAGGGAGTGTCGAGACGCAAATAAGTTGGACTACGAGCGGGCGCAGGAGCAAAAGCGTGAAAGAGCCTCTGAACTAATCCAGAATGAAGAGCGCTATGTTCTGGATGAACTACCGAAGCGGCAGGCATTTTCCGTAGCCACTGGCGCGGCACTTTGGCTGATTCCTTGCATCATCTTGTATGCGATTGGTCTCGCGGTGGCGTGGGTCAAGCGTGGCTTCCAGGGAGGTGAGATTTAGCATGTCAATCGACACGCGCTCACAACAGCAGGAGGCGGCGCCTCCGCAAGTGTTGGTGGCCCGGTCATTTTTACGTCAACCTCACCCCGCCCCATGACACTTCTTGTACTTCTTCCCACTGCCACACGGGCATAAATCATTGCGCCCCGGCTCGGCTTCCTTGCGGATCGTCTCGACCTTGGGGCCCATGGTTTTCCAGAGTTCGCGCAGGTCGTAGACCGCCCAGATCGCGTCACCGAAGGCATTGAGGCGGGCGATGCTGGTGCTGGGCGCGCCGTCTTCGCTGAGCGGTGAAACTTCGGGCTTGCCGGTGTCGTCTTCGGTCATGGCGACCACCGCCTGCAGCGCGTCGTCCAGCCACTGGGCGGCGTCCTTGTCGCGCGGCGCGGCCCACTCGTCGGGCCAACTTTCGACCGCAAACATGAAGCCCAGCGCCCAGACCTGGGCAAAGGCCGGCAGGTCTTCGCCCTTGAACGCGGCGCGCTCTTCGGGCGGCATGTCGGCGACGGCGCTGCGCACGTCCATCACCTCGGGGTGGTAACAGGCATCGTCTTCCAGCGTGTCGACGCGCGCATCGAGCGCGGTCTCGACTTCGGCCCAGCGCCGGTACCACAGCGCGAGGAAAGTTTCACGCTGCGCCGGGCTGGCAAAGGAGCCGCTTTCCTCGTCGGGCGCTTCACCCTCGACGGGAATCGCCAGCAGCACCGACAAATACTCATCGACGGGGATGGGCCGGCGTGAGCAGATCACGGCGGCCATGAAACCCTCGCAGAACTCCCACTGCGGCGTCTCGTCGTAACGGGCGCGCAGGTCATCAAGGATGTCGTCGAGTGCGTCGAAATCTTCCATCTCCATCCAGCCGTCTGCGGGCGCTGAAGAATCCGGGAGAGGGGAGGGATTGTGTGGTGTGTTCGTCATGAAAAATCGGTTCTGGGCCTCACACGAGGCTCTTGTGGGCAAAGTGTATCTGCCGGCCAGGCTTGTGGGCACTGTCTCTGCCTGCTGCGCGGTTTTGCCTCCGGCACAGCCCTGGCAAAGTCACGGTCCGGCAGTCGCTATGAATTCGATAGCTGTTTGCGCATGCGCGCCATGGGCCAGCAGCCTTTTTTGCATGGAGAGCACGGCCTGGTCCTTGCTCAGCAGCCAGGCCTGGTGCGCCACCGCGAGGTCGATGAAGATCTGGTCGTCGGCGTCGCTGCAGGTCACGGACGCCCTGGCCGCTGCATCCACGATGCGCGCATGGCGGTCAAAAGCGGCCAGCACATCGCCCGCCTGCAAT
>JAZKIE010000064.1:0-4075 GCA_040385025.1 Pseudomonadota bacterium
CCGAGCAGATCCAGCCCGGCGACATTGTGGTGGCGGCCTGTACCACTGACAACACTGACGGTTTTTTCGGCGACCTGCTGGCCACGAGTTTCATGGCGCGTGGTGCGCGCGGCCTCATCATCGATGGCGGTTGCCGCGACGTGAAGACGCTGCAGGAGATGGGTTTTCCGGTGTGGAGCCGCGCCATCAGTTCCAAGGGCACGGTCAAGGCGACGCTGGGTTCGGTCAATATCCCGGTGGTCTGCGCCGGTATGAGCGTCAACCCGGGCGATGTGATCGTGGCCGATGACGACGGTGTGGTGGTGGTTCCCGCTGCGCTCGCCGCCAAAACTGCCGATGCCGCTGCGGCACGCGAAGCCAACGAGGGCGAGAAACGCGCCAAACTGGCCTCCGGCATTCTGGGCCTGGACATGTACAGCATGCGCGGACCGCTGGAAAAAGCCGGCCTGCGTTACATCGATTGACATCCATGACATTGCACACCGTTTCGCGCCGGCTGTCGCTGGCCTGGCTGCTGTCCACAGCAGCGTTGCTGGCCGCTTGCGCCGGGATCGCACCGCCTGCCGATCCGGCCGCACGTCAGGCGCTGGCGCCCACCGGTGTGCTGCGTGTCGGGGTCTACGCCGGCAGCCCGACCTCGCTGGTGCGCGATCCGAAGACGGGCAAAAGCGCCGGCGTCGCGCTGGAGCTTGGCCAGGCGCTGGGCCGTCAACTGGGCGTGCCGGTGCAGCTTGTCGAGTTCAGCCGGCTGGCGCTGGTGCTGGAGGGGGTGAAAGCCGGGACGGTGGACTTCTCCTTCACCAACGCGACCGAGGTGCGTGCCCGCGACATGGATTTCACCGACCCGCTGATCCGGCTCGAACTGGGTTACCTGGTGCCGCCGCAGTCCACCCTGACGGTGGGCGATGTGGACCGCGCCGGCGTGCGTGTGGGTGTCGCCCAGGGCAGTTCCTCCCAGGGCGCACTCGGGCGCCTGTACAAAAACGCGACCGTGGTGCCGGCGGCTTCGCTGGAGGCGGCGCAGCAAATGTTGCGGCAGGGCCAGCTCGATGCCTTCGCCACCAACAAAGGCATCCTGTTTGAGATGTCGGACCAACTGCCCGGATACCGCGTGCTCGACGGCCGCTGGGGTCTGGAAAGCCTGGCGATTGCGATTCCCAAGGGCCGCGAGGCGGGCATGCCTTATCTGCGCCAGTTCGCGCGCGACGTACAGACCAGCGGCCGACTGCAGGCCATCGTGGCGGCGGCGGGCCTGCGCGGCCTCGCGCGTGCCGACTGACACTTCTTTTATTCAACACGGATCGACCATGAACACCACACTTCTTCGCTCGGGCCTGTTTGGCCTGCTGGCCGCCACGGCCGCTGTCCTGCCGCTGCAGGCTGCGGCCCAGGCCTACCCGGTCAAGCCCGTGAAAATCGTCGTCGGCTACTCGGCCGGCGGCGCGGTCGACATTGTGGCCCGCACCCTGGGCCAAAGCCTGAGCGGCAGCCTGGGCCAGCCCTTCATCATTGAAAACAAACCCGGCGCCGGTACCAACATCGCGGTCAAGCAGGTCATCGATGCGCCAGCAGACGGCTACACCCTGATGCTGGCAGCCAATGCGCTGGCCGCGAACATGTCGCTGTACCAGCCGGCGCCGTTTGACGCCGAACGCGAACTGGTGGCGGTGTCGCTGGTGGGCCGCGTGCCCGTCGTGATTGCCGCCAATGCCAATGCGCCGTATGCCAACATCGGCAAGCTGATCGAGGCGGCCAAGGCGAAGCCGGGTTCGATTTCGTTTGCCAGCCCCGGTAACGGCTCGACGCCGCACATGGCGGGTGAGCTGTTTGCGCGCGCGGCCGGCATGGACTTGCAGCACATTCCCTACCGCGGCGGTTCGCAGGCCATCACCGACGTGATCGGCGGCCAGGTGCCGCTGCTGGCCATGAATGCCCTCGAGGTCAGCCCGCATGTGAAAAGCGGCAAGCTCAAGGTGCTGGCCGTGCTGAGCCCGAATCGCTCGGCGATCTTCCCGGACGTGCCGACGATTGCCGAGTCCGGTTTCCCCGGTTTCGAGGCTTCGGTCTGGTATGCCGTGATGGCGCCGGCCGCCACGCCCAAAGCCATCGTCACGCAACTGCACGCCGAGGTCCAGAAGGCTTTGAGAACGCCTGAAGTGCAGCAACGCATGACGGCGGTGGGTGGCGAGGTATTGCCCGGCAGCATGGACATGGTCGCCAAGCTGATCAGCAGCGAACGCCAGCGCTACGCAAAACTGGTGCGTGAAGCCAACATCAAACCGGATTGAAGACCATGGAATTCACCAAAACCCCCGGCTGGCTCGACTGGTACACCGGCCCCAGCAAACCCCGCTTCAAGCTGCCCGCAGGCGCGGTGGACGCGCATTGCCATGTGTTCGGGCCGGGCGCGCAGTTTCCCTATGCGCCGGAGCGCAAATACACGCCGTGTGACGCCTCCAAAGATCAGTTGTTCGCGCTGCGCGACCATCTGGGCTTTGACAAGAACGTGATCGTGCAGGCGACCTGCCACGGCAGCGACAACCGTGCGCTGGTCGATGCCCTCAGGCATTCGAACAACAAGGCGCGTGGCGTGGCCACAGTCAAGCGCGATGTATCCGACGCCGAGCTTCAGGACATGCATGCCGCCGGTGTGCGCGGCACACGTTTCAACTTCGTCAAACGCCTGGCCGACTTCACGCCGCGCGAGGTGCTGCTGGAAATTGCCAACCGCATCGCGCCGCTGGGTTGGCATGTGGTGGTGTATTTCGAGGCGCAGGACCTGCCTGAGCTCTACGACTTCTTCACCGCGCTGCCCACCACCGTGGTGGTGGACCACATGGGCCGCCCCGACGTGACCAAGCCGGTGGACGGACCGGAGTTTGAGTTGTTTGTGAAGATGATGCGCGAGCACACCAACATCTGGAGCAAGGTCAGCTGCCCCGAGCGCCTGAGCGTGTCCGGACCGCCCGCCCTGAACGGCGAACAGAACGCTTATCGCGATGTGGTGCCGTTTGCCCGCCGCCTGGTCGAGACCTTCCCCGACCGTGTGCTCTGGGGCACCGACTGGCCGCATCCGAACCTGAAAGACCACATGCCCGATGACGGCTTGCTGGTGGACTACATTCCCCATATTGCCACCACCCCCGAGTTGCAGCAAAAGCTGCTGGTTGATAACCCGACCCGGCTTTACTGGAGCTAAGCGGCCACCATGTCCCTCGAAAAACCTTACCTCGACGTTCCCGGCACCACGATTTTCGATGCCGAGCAGTCCCGCCTGGGCTACCACCTGAACCAGTTCTGCATGTCGCTCATGAAGGCCGACAACCGCGCCCGTTTCAAAGCCGATGAACGTGCCTACCTGGACGAGTGGCCCATGACCGAAGAGCAAAAACAGGCGGTGCTGGCGCGCGACCTGAACCGCTGCATCAAGGCGGGCGGCAACATTTACTTCCTCGCCAAGATCGGCGCCACCGACGGCAAGAGCTTCCAGCAAATGGCCGGCAGCATGACCGGCATGACCGAAGACGAATACCGCAACATGATGATCGCCGGCGGCCGCTCGGTCGAAGGCAACCGCGTGATCGGCGAAGACGGCACAGCGCAGGCGCACCGCCAGCCGCAAGGAAAACACTGAACATGGCACGTATTACCGCATCCATTTTTACTTCCCACGTCCCGGCGATTGGCGCCGCGCTCGATCTCGGCAAAACCCAGGAGGCCTACTGGCAACCTGTCTTCCAGGGTTATGAGTTCGGCAAGCAGTGGGTGAAGGACAACAAGCCCGACGTAGTCATTTTGGTTTTCAACGACCACGCGACCGCCTTCAGCCTCGACATGATCCCCACCTTCGCCATCGGCACGGCCGCCGAATACACGCCGGCCGACGAGGGCTGGGGTCCGCGGCCGGTGCCCAAAGTGGTCGGGCACCCCGCGCTGGCCGCGCACATTGCGCAGTCGGTGATCCAGCAGGACTTTGACCTCACCATCGTCAACAAGATGGACGTGGACCACGGCCTGACGGTGCCGCTGTCGCTGATGTGCGGCGCGCAGGACCCGGTGCAGGGCGCCTGGCCCT
>JAZKIE010000065.1:0-1936 GCA_040385025.1 Pseudomonadota bacterium
ATCAGGGCGAGCGATTGTCTGAGCCGAAGGCGAGTTCGAGCTCGACCCCATTTTTTGCGAGCACCGCAGGTTGCCTGGAGCGAAGCGGAAGGACCCAGACCATCGGGTCGCCTTTTCTTTTGCTTACTTTTCTTTTGGCGACGCAAAAGAAAAGTAAGTTGCCGCCGGGCAACCCCCGGCTTGCTGGCAGGCCGCAGCAGCAGCGTTATGCCAACAAATGCGCGCGGAATTTATTCCGCCGTCAGATGTTTCCCAACAATCCCCGCCAGTTCAAACATCGTGACCTGCGGCTTGCCAAACACGGCCAGCAGCTTGGCATCGGCATTGATGGCGCGTTTGTTGGCCGCGTCCTGCAGGCCTTCGGCCTTGATGTAGTCCCAGAGTTTCTTGATGACCTGGGTGCGCGCCACCGGCTCGGAACCAATCACTGCGGCCAGCGCCTCGCTGGGTTTCAAGCCGCTGCCTGGCTTGGCCACGCGCGGCGCTTTTGGTTTGGCAACTTTGGCAGCCGGTGCTTTTTTGGCCGCGACTTTTTTCGCTGCCACCTTTTTGGCGGCCGGGCCTGCCGTCTTGGCGGCCACGGTTTTGCCGAACGGGGTTTTCACCGTGCCGGTGCGCGGCGGACCGGCGGTCTTGCGCGGTGGAAATTTCGACGGCGCAAATTCGAAGTTGACCTTGCCGGCTTCGGCGTCCCAGGCCAGCATGGCCTTGAAGGGGCGGCGCGTGCGCATGGAAACAAACTTGTCGAGCAGATCGGTCTTGCCGCTGGTCAGCAGCTTGACCATCTGTTCGCGCTCCACCGGCTGCTGCAATATCACCTGGCCGGTCTTGAAGTCGCAGCTGGGCGTCGGCTGGGCATTGGTCGGTACGGACTTTTCGCAGACGTAATTCTTGCCGTGTTCAAACACACCAGCGCCGCATTTGGGGCAGGCGCCCAGCGACTGCTGGCCACTGAAGTCCACGATTTCGCCGGTTTCGCCGTTCTTGTCGTCGCCGAAGTCGAACTCCAGCTTGTAGTTCTTGGTCTCTTCATCGAACTTGATGACCATCTCGGCGGTGAAGGGCCAACCGGCCTTGGAGCGGAAGCCGTCCAGCGGTCCGATCTTCTTGTCACGCAAAAATTGTTCGACCTCTGCCACCTCGAAGGTGCGTCCCGCCGGCGTCTTGCCGAAGGAGAAGCCACAGCCCTCACCATTTTTGCCGGTGCAGGTGTAGCGACGGTAGTTTTCCTTGATCACGCCGCCGCAATTGGGGCAGGGCGCGCTCAGCGTGGCGTAGTCGCCGGGAATCGTGTCCTTGTCGTACCCCTTGGCCTTGGCCACCAGGTTTTGCGTCATGGCCGCAATCTCGGCCATGAAGGTGTCGCGGCTCAGGTTGCCCTTTTCCATCTGGGCGAGCTTGTACTCCCAGTCGCCGGTCAGGTCGGCGCGCGAGAGTTCTTCCACGCCCAGGCCGCGCAGCAGGGTCATGAGCTGAAAGGCCTTGGCCGTCGGGATCAGCTCGCGGCCTTCGCGCAGCATGTATTTCTCGTTGATCAGGCCCTCGATGGTGGCCGCGCGCGTCGCCGGCGTGCCCAGGCCTTTTTCCTGCATGGCTTCACGCAGCTCGTCGTCGTCGATGGTCTTGCCGGCGCCTTCCATGGCGCCCAGCAGCGTGGCTTCCGAATAACGCGCGGGCGGCCGGGTCTTCAGGCCTTTGGCCTCGACCACTTCGGCGCGCACCATCTCGCCCGGCTTGACGGCGACCAGGGTCTTGCTGTCCTTCTCGTCGGTGTTTTCGTCTTCGGCTTCCTTGCCGTAGATCGCCAGCCAGCCCGGCTTGACCAGCACCTTGCCTTCGGTCTTGAAGCTGTGGCCGACGGCCTGCGAAATCCGCGTGGTCACCAGGTATTCGGCGCTCGGGAAAAACACCGCCATGAAGCGGCGCACCACCAGGT
>JAZKIE010000066.1:0-1412 GCA_040385025.1 Pseudomonadota bacterium
TGCCTGTCACTGCATTGCGCGGCGCGGTCCAGCAGCGAGCCGATGCGGTTGTCATCCAGGCTGAAGACGTTGTAGGTGCCCTGCTGGAAGGCGATCTTGCTGACCCAGCCGAAATTCTTGCGGCCGCACACCACCACCGAGGGTTCAGCGTTGGCGATGAAGTATTCCATCTCGGCGCTTTGGTAGGCGGTGTTGAGCGGCAAAAACACATAGCCGGCGCGCAGGGTGGCCAGATACAGCATCATGGCCTCGACCGATTTTTCAACCTGCACGGCGATGCGCGCGCCCTCGGGCAATTGCAGCGACTTCAGCAGGTTGGCCAGCATGGCCGTGCCACGCTCCAAATCGCGCCATGAGTAATACAGGCCGTTGTCGGTCTCGACCGCGATGGCGTCGAGATCTTCGGGAAAGGCCGCGCGCAAGGCGGCGAACAGGTTGTTGTTTTTCATGGGGGGTTCACCTGAAGATCGGAATAAGAAAACGGGACGGGCAAAGCCTCAAAATTGCGGCGAGCGTTTTTCAACAAAGGCCATCACCCCTTCGCGGTGTTCGGCGGACGCCGCGTAATTGTATGCATTTGCTATTAAATCAGTAGCTGCTTGCGCTCGCTGGATATGGGCCAGAGCCCGAAAAGACTGCTTGTTCAGACGTGCAGCCTGCGGCGCGAGGCGCGCCACACCGGTGGCTGTCGCGGTGGCTTCGGCCACCACCTCATGATCTGGCAACACGCGGTTGAGAAAGCCCCGCTGCGCCGCAGTCGCTGCGTCCAGCACCGCCGCCGTCAGCAGCATCTCGCGTGTACTCAGCTCACCGGCGGCGCACATCACCAGCGCCATCTCGCGCGGAGCCATCGGGAACCCCAGCTTGGCAATCGGTGCGCCAAAGCGGGCCGATTCGCCGGCCAGACGCAGGTCGCAGCAACTGGCGATCTCCAGGCCCGCGCCCATGCAGGCACCTTCAATCTGCGCCACGATGGGCACGTCGCAGTCCAGCATGGCCTGCAAGCCGCCCCAGACCTGCTCGTCATGAAAGTGGCGCAGGCTGGCTTGCTCAAAACGGAAAGCAGCGTACTCGGAGATGTCCCCGCCGGCGCAGAAGTTGCCGCCCTCGCCGGCCAATACCACGCAGCGCAAGGAAGCGTCCTGCTGGATGCTTTCAAACACCTCGCGCAACTCAAGCCACATCGCACGCGACATGGCGTTGAGCTTGCCGGGGTGGGACAGGGTGACGCGCGCGATGCTGCCTGTGATGGCCAGCCTGACCTGTCCCCTCATGCACTCACGCCGGCAGGAACAAAGACCCGTTCCACCGCCGGGCCGCCCCAAGGGGGAACAGCCCCCTCGGGGGGCAGTGCAATACACGAAGTGACAAACGTGGGGGCCATCTCAATCGAGCTTCGCGCCGGAAGCCTT
>JAZKIE010000066.1:1512-4073 GCA_040385025.1 Pseudomonadota bacterium
ACACGAAGTGACAAACGTGGGGGCCATCTCAATCGAGCTTCGCGCCGGAAGCCTTGACCACCTGCGTCCACTTCTTGACCTCGGCGCTGATGAAGCTGCCGAACTGCGGGCCGCTCAGGCCAGCAAACTCAGCACCCTGACGCGCCCAGACCGCCTTGGCGTCGTCGGTGGTGCAGGCCTTGCGGATCTCTTCGATGGCGCGCGCCTGGGCGTCAGCCGGCATGCCTTTGGGTCCCCACACGCCATACCAGGTGGTCACGTTGTAGTCGGGCAAGCCCATCTCGACGGCGCTGGGCACATCCGGGATCGCCGGGTTGCGCTTGTTGCCGGACACCATCAAGGCCTTGATACGGCCACCGGCAATATGGGCCGCTGACGAACCCAGGCCGTCAAACATCATCTCGACATCACCGGCAATCAGGCCCTGCAAGGCCGGGCCGGCACCACGGTAAGGAATGTGGGTGATGAAGGTTTTGGCCTGCTGCTTGAACAGCTCGCCAGCAAGATGGTGCGAGGTGCCGGCACCGGCCGAGCCGTAATTGAGCTTGCCCGGGTTCTTGCGGGCGAAGTCCAGAAACTCCTTGAAGTTGGCGACCGGCAGTTTTTGCGGGTTGACCACCACCACCTGCGGCACGCTGGCCACCAGGATCAGGGGCACCAGATCTTTTTCAATGTCGTAGTCGAGCTTGGGGTACATGCTGGGCGCGATGGTGTGGTGCACCGCCCCCATGAACAGTGTGTAACCATCCGGCGAGGCCTTGGCCGCAATACTTGCGCCCAGCGTACCGCCCGCGCCGCCGCGGTTGTCGATGATCAGTTGCTTGCCGGTGAGGCGCGCAAACTGGGCCGACATCGGACGCGCAAACGCATCGGTGCCACCGCCAGCCGGGAAAGGCACGATCACGGTGACAGGCTTGGCGGGCCAGGTCGATTGTGCGTAGCTGCCCATTGAAAATGCAGCCGCGCCCGCCGCAGCGGCACGCAGCACATCCCGTCGGGATGCCTTGATGTCAAAACTCGATGTCATGCCTGTCTCCTGTCGTTGTGGATCAATAAAAACGGTTCAAAAACAAAATCAAATATACAAATCTTCGATGGCGCCCGATACCGGGATTTTCCCCTGCGCAAGCAACGCGCGGTGCTTGTCCAGGCGCTTGAGGTCGTACAGGTAATTGACCATCAGGCCGCAAGATTGTTTGAGGCCCTTGGCGGAAGGATCACCACCCCAGTTGATGCGTTCCACGCGCGCGCCGTTGCCAAGATGGAAACGCGCGACCGGATCCAGCGGCTTGCCTTCGTCGAGTTCGCGGCCCAGGTACTGCGCGGCGCCATGCAGCAACACGCGGCGCACGGCCGACTTCTCGCTCAGGGTCAGCGCGTTGTCGGCAGCAGTCAGAAAATGTTGCGCCGTGGGTGGCTCGAAGCCAACCGCCCGACCCAGCAGCGTGAGGTCTTTCTCATCGAGTTGCGCCAACAGGCCGGCTGCATTTTTCCCGAGCCAGGAGCGGAAGCCCGGAATGGGCGACAGCGTGGCAAAATTTTTCAGGCGCGGAAACTCTTCATGCAGCGTCTCCACCACACGTTTGATCAGCGAGTCACCGAAACTCACGCCGCGCAAACCGGTCTGCGTGTTGCTGATCGAATAAAAAATCGCGGTCGTGGCTTTTTTCAGGTCCGCCGGCGCTGCCGACTCGTCGAGCAGAGGCTCGATGCTGGCGGCCATGTCGTCGATCAGCGCCACTTCGACAAAAATCAGCGGCTCGTCGGGCATGCGCGGATGGAAAAATCCGTAGCAGCGGCGGTCGCTGTCGAGCCGGTTTTTCACATCGGCCCAGCTCTTGATATCGTGCACGGCCTCGTACTTGATCAGTTTTTCGATCAGCGAGGCCGGCGAGTCCCAGCTGATGCGGCGCAAGTCCAGGAAACCCACGTCAAACCAGGTCGAGAACATGTACTCCATCTCGACATCCAGCGCCTGCAGGCGCTTGTCGGCCTTGAGGTGCGGCAACAGGTCGGCGCGCAGGTTCACCAGGAAACGGAAACCTTCGGGAAACGCGCTGAAACGCTGCAGCAGGCGACGGCGCGGCGACACGGTGGCGCGCCGGTAACGCACTTCGGCGACCGCCTCGTCCGGCGTGCCGACTGCGGCGGCAAATTGCGTCTGCGCCAGCTTGACCCTGGCGGCATCGGCGACAAACTGCTCACTCATCAGCAGCCACATGTCGCGGCGCTCATCGAGCGAGGCATTGGCGTACCAGCCAGCCACACCCATGGCGCGGCGCCCACCTTCAATCTCGCTGACCTGCGGATCGACAATGGCCTTGAGCTCTTCCAGCGTGCGGCGCAACACGCGCGGCGACAGCGCCTCTTCTTTCTGGCGCAAGGTCGCGTTGAGTCGTTCGCGCGTGCTGCGCACCGTTGCGCTGCTTGCTCCTGATTTGCTAGCTGCTTGCGCCCGTTCCGCCTGGGCTGGCGAGCCTTTTGCATCGGATTTTTCAGCGCTGCGCAGGATGGACACGCTGCGGGTGATCCAGTCGGGCGTGTTCATGGGGGGGCCTGTG
>JAZKIE010000067.1:0-10131 GCA_040385025.1 Pseudomonadota bacterium
TGAAATTGCGCGCGGCATCCCGGCCAGCCGCATCGTCGTCGCCGGTTTCTCGCAGGGCTGTGCGATGGCGCTGATGACCGGCTTGCGTTACCCCGAACGGCTGGCCGGCATCATCGGCCTGTCGGGCTACCTGCCGCTGGCCGACAAGCTGGCGGCCGAACGCAGCGCCGCCAACCACGGACTGCCGGTGTTTCTGGGCCACGGCCGCCGCGACGGCGTGGTGCCGCTGGCCGCCGCCACCGCCACCCGCGATACGCTGGCCGCACTGGCTTACCCGGTTGACTGGCACGAGTACGCGATGGAACATTCGGTCTGCATGGAAGAGATTGCGGACATGAACACCTGGCTGCTGCGCGTGCTGGCGTAGGGGCTTTCGCGGCGGGGCGGGAACAAACGCCGGCGCCAGGGCCTTGTTTCAGGCATCAAACAGGCCTCCAGCCCCTGCGCAGCAAGCGCAGGCAGCTATAAAAAGCGTAGCAATCGACGGGCTGGAGTGGGCGCCCTGCGGGCCCGGCACCTCGCAGCAGGGGCCCTGGCACAGGCCCCGCCAGCAAACAAGCCCGGCCTGTGATACCTTGCACGCCACGAAAGAACAGAGGGATGACTTTATGACCAGCTTGCATGCGCGCCAGGGCGCGCTTTTGGGAGACCGCCTTCAAGCGCTGGCCCCTGCGAGGCTGAAAGGCATGCGCCGCGGACTGGAAAAAGAAAGCCTGCGCGCCCAGCCCGGTGGCGCGCTGGCGCTGACGCCGCACCCCGCTGCGCTGGGTTCGGCCCTGACCCACCCGAGCATCACCACCGACTTCAGCGAGTCGCAGGTCGAACTCGTCACCGCCGCGCACGCCGGCCTGGGCGATGGCGCCGAAGCCACGCTCAGCGAACTGACGCAGATTCACCAGTTCACCTACCGCGCGATGAAGGACGTCGGCGACGAGATGTTGTGGGTCTCCAGCATGCCCTGTGGCCTGCCGACCGACGAGACGATTCCGATTGGCCGCTACGGCTCGTCCAATGTCGGGCGCGCCAAAAGTGTTTACCGCATGGGCCTGGGCCACCGTTATGGCCGGCGCATGCAGACGATCTCGGGCATCCACTACAACTGGTCGCTGCCCGGCGTTTCCAGCGAAGAGTATTTCGGCCTGATCCGCAACTTCCGCCGCCACGCCTTTTTGCTGCTTTACCTGTTCGGCGCCTCGCCGGCCGTCTGTTCGAGCTTTGTCGCCGGCCGCCAGCATGAGCTGCAGCCGCTGGGCAGTGGCACCATGTACATGCCGCACGGCACCTCGCTGCGCATGGGCCGCCTCGGTTACCAGAGCGATGCCCAGGCCTCGCTCAAGGTCAGCTACAACAACCTCGACGGTTACGGCGCTTCGCTGCAGGACGCGCTGACCCGGCCTTACCCGGCTTACGAGTCGGTGGGTATCCAGAACCCCGGTGGCGATTACAACCAGCTCGCCACCAGCCTGTTGCAGATCGAAAACGAGTTTTACGGCACGATCCGGCCCAAACGCGTGATTTTTCCGGGCGAGCGTCCGCTGCATGCGTTGCGCGAGCGCGGCGTCGAATACGTCGAGGTGCGCCTGATGGACCTGGACCCGTTTGTGCCGGTGGGCATCGCGGCCGACACCATGCGTTTTCTCGATGTGTTTTTGCTGCACTGCCTGCTGACCGACAGCCCGCCTGACACGCCGCAGGAAATCGCTGCGCTGGCGCGCAACCAGCACCGCGTGGCTGCACGCGGGCGCGAACCCGGACTGCAGCTTGAGCGCAGTGGCCAGGAGGTCGGCCTCACGCAGTGGGGCGCCGAGCTGATCGCGCAATGCGCGCCGATTGCGGCGGCGCTCGATGCGGCGCAGGGTGGCAGTGCTTATGCGGATGCCTTGCGCGCTTGCGAAGTCTCGCTGCACCAGCCCGAGACCCTGCCTTCGGCCCGTGTGCTGGACGCCATGGTGAAAAACCACGACAGCTCTTTTGTGGCATTTGCCCGCGCGCAGTCGCTGGCGACCCGGCAGACCCTGCTGGACCTGCCGTTTTCCGGCGAGCAGCAGGCCCGGTTTGAAGCCTTGACGCGGCAATCGCTGGCCGAGCAGAAGACGATAGAAGCGGCCGACTCCATGCCGTTTGAAATCTACCGCCAGCAGTACGTCTCACCCGAGCGCCTGGGCATACGCAGCCTGGCCCACGCCGCCTAGACGCATCGACAGGCCGGGCAGGTCGGCGACAATCGGGGTTGGGCAGGCGCGCTTGAGCGCCTGCGCCTGCCTCTCCCCACCAAGAAAGAAGATCCCGATGGCCATCCAGTGGTTTCCCGGTCACATGCACCTGACCAAAAAAGCCATCAGCGAGCGCATCAAGGAAATTGATGTGGTGATCGAGCTGCTCGACGCACGCCTGCCTGGCTCCAGCGCCAACCCCATGCTGGCCGAACTGACCGGTGGCAAGCCCGCGCTCAAGGTGCTCAACAAGCAGGACCTGGCCGACCCTGCGCGCACGCCGGCCTGGCTGGACTACTACAACAGCCAGCCGGCCACGCGCGCCATCGAGCTTGATGCCAGCGCCACCACGCCGGCGCGCCGGCTGATCGACGCCTGCCATGCGCTGGCGCCTGCGCGCGGCAGCATGGTCAAACCGATGCGCGTGCTGATCTGCGGCATTCCCAACGTCGGCAAATCGACGCTGATCAACACGCTGACCGGCAAACGCGCGGCCAAAACCGGCGACGAGGCCGGCATCACCAAGCTGGAGCAGCGCATTGTGCTGGCCGATGGTTTTTATTTGTGGGACACGCCGGGCATGCTCTGGCCGCGCATCATCGTTGCCAAAAGCGGCTACAACCTGGCCGCCAGCGGCGCCATCGGCCGCAATGCCTTCAACGAGGAGGAAGTCGCGCTGGAGCTGCTCGACTACCTGATCAAACACTACCCGGCCGCGCTGCAGGCGCGTTACAAGGTCGAACTGCCGCCGGGTATCACCGATGAACAGGTGCTTGAAGCCATAGGCCGCAAACGCGGCGCGGTGCTGGGCAAGGGGCGCATCAATCTGCAGAAGGCCGCCGAGATCGTGATCCATGAATTTCGCGCCGCCACGCTGGGGCGCATCACGCTGGAGACGCCGGACGAGTTTGCCGGCTGGCTTGCTGCCGGTCGGTTGCTCGACGCCGAGCGGCAAGTCAAGAAAGACAAGATTGAGACCGCGCGCCTGGTCAAGTTCAAGAAAATTCCGAGGCCCGACGTGTCCTGATCAGTGCCGCGCTGAGCAATAGTCGAGAAACAGGTCAAGCTCGGTGGATTTGTCGAAGATGGCATCGGCGCCGCACGCCAGGCAGCGGCTGCGCATTTCGTCGGTTGCGTAGTTGGACAGCACCACCACTTTCTGCACCGCAGACCGCTGCTGGCATTTTCTGAGCACGCCCAGTCCGGTGCCTTGCCCGAGAAAAAGATCCACAACCAGCAGGTCCCAGTCTCTGGGATGTTGTTCCAGCCAGTAACAGGCATCGGCCTCGGTCGTTGAATACCCAATGGTCTCAACACCTGCCAGCTCCGTCAATGTTTCCACCAGGTTGTCGCGGATCAAGGTGTTGTCTTCAACAATATAAGCCTTGGACGCCATAAGGTTTTGAAGGGGTGGGGAGATGGCTGATCCTTGCCAGGGATCGCCGAAAAAATTCATCGGATTCACGACTTCAGTTTCTCGCGCGCCGGGGGTGCTTGCCGCAAGGGATTGCACTGCACCGGTGTAGGACAGCAGCCCACATGTCCTGCGATGGCCAGGATGGAAAAAACAGGCACGGAGCCGCTGCGTCGTTTTGCAGAAAAACAGGCTGTCAGCCCCCGATTGAAAAGGACGGGTAGCTACTGATTCAATAGCAATCGGGACGTTTACCGGGAGCCTGCCGGCCGCTGGGCGCTGGCGAACCTGCGCTTCAGGTAAAGCCCGCCAAAAGCCAGACCGAGCACCAAGGCGAACCAGCCGACCAGCGACGCACCCGCGACGATGCCCTGCATGCCTGGCGATTTGATGAAATGCGGAGAGACCAGCACGGACAGTCCGATCAGGGCGCACAAACAGCCTTTGAACAACAACTCGTTGTTGGCCTTGTTGCTGTGGCGGCGCGTGGGGGGAGGAGGTAGGGGCATGCCCTGATTGTCGGCCATCGCGCAGGACATGCGGCGGCGCGGGTCATTCGGGCTGTTGCACGGGCCGCCTGCGCCGGTCCGGCGATGCATTTATAGTGGCACTCACGCTTTTCCCGGGCTGCACCGTCCTCCACCGGAGGGGTCGCCGGGCCGACAACCAAGGGGCATTTTTTGACGATATCCAACCAAGCCACTGCCGTTCCAGCCAACCGTTTCGGCAGCGGCCAGGCTGTGCGCCGCCTCGAAGATGACGCGCTGCTGGCCGGTACCGGCCAGTTCACCGATGACGTGACGCTGCAGGATCAGGCCCATTTGTTTTTTGTGCGTTCGCCTTATCCCCATGCGCGCATCGCCGCGCTGGACGTCTCGGCCGCTTTGGCCATGCCCGGCGTGCTGAGCATCGTCACCGGTGCCGACCTGGTGGCAGCCGGTGTCAAGGCAATTCCGGGCATAGGCGGTTTCATGCGCGCCGACAAATCACCCTGCGCGACACCGCCGCGGCGGGCCCTGGCCCACGAACGCGTGCGGTTTGTCGGCGAGCCGGTGGCTGCGGTGGTGGCCCTGAGCCTGCGCCAGGCGCGCGACGCGGCCGAGGCCGTCATGGTGGATTACGACGAGTTGCCGATGGTGGTTGATGTCAATGACGCGATGGCCGAAGGCGCGCCGGCGCTGTGCCCCGAAGCGCCTGACAACATCGCGGCCGAGACGCGGTATGGCGATGCGGCCGCCACAGCCGCCGCTTTTGCCGCAGCCCGCCACATTGTCAAACTCGACATCATCAACCAGCGCCTGTCCGCGCTGAGCCTGGAGCCGCGCTCGGTGCTGGCTGGGTTCGACACCGCATCGCAGCGCCTGACGATGCGCATGAGCACGCAAATGCCATCGGGCGTGCGCAACTCGGTATGCGACGCGCTGGGTATTCCCAAAGAGGCCGTGCGGGTGATCGTCGGCGACGTGGGCGGCGGCTTCGGCATGAAAACCGGCGTCTACCCGGAAGACGTGGCCGTGGCTTTTTGCGCGCGCAGCTTGCAGCGCGCAGTCAAGTGGGTGGCGGATCGCAGCGAGGAGTTTGTCTCCGCCACGCATGGCCGCGACCTGCAAAGCCATGCGGAACTGGCGCTCGACGAGAGCGGCAAAATCCTGGCGCTGCGGCTGGCCTCGCTGGCCAATGTCGGCGCCTACCCGACCGGCGCCGGCGCGGCCATCCAGTTGTTGATCGGTCCCTGGGTGCAGACCAGCGTCTACGACATCCAGACCATAAACTTTCATTTCCGCGCGGTGATGACCAACACCGCGCCGACCAGCGCCTACCGCGGCGCGGGGCGGCCCGAAGCCATCTTCATCATGGAGCGGCTGATGGACGAGGCCGCGCGCCAGACCGGCATGGACCGCATCGCGCTGCGCCGCCGCAACTTCATCCAGCCGGCGCAGATGCCCTACAAAAACCCCATGGGCCAGGTCTATGACAGCGGCCGCTTCGAGGCCGTGATGGACCAGGCCCTGGTGCTCGCCGACTGGGCCGGCTTCGAGGCGCGCGCCGCTGCATCAAAACAGCGCGGCCTGTTGCGCGGTCTCGGCATCTCGACCTTTCTCGAATGGACAGGCGGCAATGCGCTGGAAGAACGCGTGACCCTGTCTGTGCGCGCCGACGACGGCGTGATCGAGGTCTTCTCCGCTGTCAACGCCATGGGGCAGGGCATCCTGACCTCGCTGACGCAACTGGTGGTCGATGCTTTCGGCGTGCCGCCTGAAAAAGTGCGCATCGTGCTCGGCGACACCGACCGCGGCGACGGTTTTGGCAGTGCCGGTTCGCGCTCACTGTTCACCGGCGGCTCGGCCGTGCGCGTGGGCGCCGAACGCACCATAGACAAGGCCAGGCAGCTCGCAGCCAAAGAGTTTGAAGCGTCCGAGCAGGACATCACTTATGCCGACGGCAAGTTCACGGTGGCGGGCACCGACCTGTCCATCGACATTTTTGCCCTGGCAGCGCGTCAGGGTGATCAACGCATCTTCATGGACTCGACCACTGCTGTGGCGGGACCATCCTGGCCCAATGGCTGCCACATCAGCGAGGTCGAGATCGACCCGCAGACTGGTCACGTCGCGGTGGTGGCTTATGCCTCGGTCAACGATGTGGGCCGCGTCGTGAACCCGATGATTGTGCGCGGCCAGCTTGATGGTGGGGCAGTGCAGGGCATCGGCCAGGCACTGTTCGAACACCTGGTCTATGACCGCGAGACCGGCCAGCCGGTGACCGGCAGCCTGATGGACTACTCCGCGCCGCGCGCCGGGGACACGCCGCCTTTCCTGACCGAGATGGATCAGTCCACACCGTGCCTGAACAACCCGCTGGGGGTCAAGGGTGTGGGCGAGTTGGGCACCATAGGCGCCGGTCCTTCGGTGGTCAACGCCGTGGCCGATGCGCTGGCGCGGGCCGGTTTGGCCGCGCAGTCGCCACGCTTGCAGATGCCAGTGAGCCCGTCGCGGCTCTGGGGCCTGATGCAAGCGGCCTAGGCGTCTGGGCTCCTGGGCTGATCTCGGCGTAGCCCGGCAGTGAAAAAATTTGTAAGGAGGGGTTGACGGGCGGCCAGGCTTTTATCAAAATAAATACCAACCAGTATGTATTTATTGAAAATGGATCCCACCCCAACCTCCCGCCCTCCACAGGCCCGTGCCCTGCAGACCCGAGCCCAGTTGCTGGACGCTGCACTGCGGGTGATCCGCAGCAAGGGCTACAGCGCGACCACGGTGGATGATGTCTGCCGTGCCGCCGGCGTGACCAAGGGCAGTTTTTTCCATCACTTCAGTTCCAAGGAAGATCTCGCGATTCAGGCAGCGCAGCACTGGAACGAAGTGACCGGCGCGGTTTTTGCCACGGCGCCCTACCAGTCCGTGCCAGACCCGCGCGAACGCATCCTGGCTTATATCGACTTCCGCTCGCACATCGTGCAGGGCGAACTGGCCGACGTGACTTGCCTGCTCGGCACCATGGTGCAGGAGACCTTCGACAGCCACCCCGCCATCCGCGCCGTCTGCCGCGAAGGCATTGAGAGCCACGCACGCACGCTGGTACCCATGATTGCGCAGGCCAAGGCGCTGTATGCACCTGAGGCCGACTGGAATGCAGAGAATCTGGCCCTGTACACCCAGGCGGCCTTGCAGGGTGCCTTCATTCTTGCCAAGGCGCAGGGCGATACAGACATCGCTGTCAAGTTCATTGCGCATTTGCGCCACTACGTGCAGGGCTTGCTCACGCCCATAACGCCGGCCCTGGTCAGCAAGCTGGACACCTATATCGACGGCTATGTGATGGTCGTGCCGCTGGCCAACAAGGACGCCTTCATCGCGCACGTTCAGCAAACCATTCCGATCTACAAGGAATACGGCGCATTGCGCGTGGTGGATGGCTGGGCAGATGACCTGCCGGGCGGGGGGCGCATCAACTCTTATGGCCATGCCGTGCAACTGGAAGGCAGTGAAGCGGTGGTGTTTTCATGGATCGAGTGGCCCTTCAAAGCCATGCGTGATGCCGCCTGGCCCCTGATCCTGCAAGACCCCCGCATGCAGCCGGACGGCAAATCCATGCCTTTTGATGCGAAACGCATGTTGCGTGGGGGTTTTCAAACCATCGTCAACGGCTGATGCCAGACATTTTTACCTGCTTTTTCAAGGAGAAACCGCATGAGCACCACACCAAGCGCCGCTGGCAGCGGCACCATCACTGCACACCGCGTGCTCACCAGCACGCCCGAAAAAATCTGGCGTGCTTTCACGCAGCCCGATGCCTTTGCGCGCTGGCTGCCACCCAACGGCTTCGTTGCGCATGTGTACGGGATGGACGTCAAAGTCGGCGGCAGCTACCGCATGTCCTTCACCAATTTCACGACCGGCGGTGAGATGTTCTTCGGCGGCAACTACCTGGAGCTGCGCGAGAACGAAGGTATTGCCTACACCGCCAGTTTTGAAGACGCCAACCTTCCCGGCGAAATGACTACGCGTGTGACGATCAAACCTGTGTCCGTTGGCGTGGAAATTCACATCACGCAAAGCGGCATTCCGGCGGTGATCCCGACAGAAGCTTGTTATCTCGGCTGGCAAGAATCACTGCGCCACCTGGCCCGACTGGTCGAGCCGAATATTCCGGGCTGAGTCGCTGCGTTAGCTCGAACAAGCAAACCCCGAAAGGAGAGCCCATGAGAGTCGAACCGTATCTGATGTTTTCAGGCCGCTGCGAAGAGGCGCTGAATTTCTACCAGCGCGCCGTGGACGCGCAACCGGTGATGGTGATGCGCTTCAAGGACAGCCCCGAGCCGCCGCAGATGCCGCTGCCGCCCCATTGGGGCGAGAAGGTCATGCACTGCGGTTTTATGGTCGGTCAAACGCTGGTCATGGCCTCAGACGGCATGAGCACGGAGAAGGTTGATTTTTCTGGCGTGAGCCTGTCCATCACCGCAGATGACGAGACGCAGGCCAGACGCCTGTTTGAAGCGCTGTCCGCGGGCGGCAAGGTGTTCATGCCGATGGGCCAGACCTTCTGGTCACCTTGTTTTGGCATGTGCACCGACCCATTCGGTGTGAACTGGATGGTCGGTATCGACGGGCCGTCAGCCTGATTTTTAACCCCATCATCAAGGAGCAATGAGATGACAACACCTGCAAAAAACACCCTCTGCCTTTGGTATGACGGTGATGCCGAAGAAGCCGCGCGGTTTTATGCCTCGGTTTTTCCTGACTCGAAAGTCAAGGCCGTGCACCGCGCACCAGGCGACTACCCCTCGGGCAAACAAGGCGATGTCCTGACGGTTGAATTCACGGTGTTGGGCATTCCCTGTCTGGGGCTCAACGGCGGTTCGACATTCAAGCACAGCGAGGCGTTCTCCTTTCAGGTGGCCACAGCCGACCAGGCCGAGACCGATCGCTATTGGGACGCCATCGTCAACCATGGCGGGCAAGCGAGCGCCTGCGGCTGGTGCAAGGACAAGTGGGGGCTGTCGTGGCAAATCACGCCGATTGCCTTGACGCAAGCCATCACCGATCCCGATCCCGCGGCAGCCAAACGTGCCTTCGAAGCGATGATGCAGATGGGAAAAATCGACATCGCCGTCATCGAAGCGGCGCGTCGTGGATGAGCTGCAGACATTGTTCTTCAAGCTAAACCGGCCTCCAGCCCTTATGGGGAATGCGTGAGGCGCTATCTATTCAGGAGTAAACATGAACCCCAATGACACCCCCGCTTCCCACGACCTCGTGCTTGAGCGCACCTTGCAAGCCCCGCGCATGGCCATCTGGCGCTGCTGGACCGAGCCTGCCCTGATGGAGCAATGGTTTTGCCCCAAGCCCTGGTATGTGCGTGATGTGAAGACTGATCTGCGCGCGGGCGGTCAAAGCTCGATGACCATGCATGGGCCTGCGGGTGAAGTTTTTCCTAACCATGGGCTGTATCTGGAAGTTGTTCCCGGCCAGCGCCTGGTCTTCACCGATGCTTTCACCAGCGCCTGGCAGCCCTCAGGTAAAGCCTTCATGGTGGCCGAGGTCACCCTGGCCGATGCGCCTGGCGGCGGCACGTTCTACAAGGCAGTTGCGCGGCACTGGAATGCCGAAGACCGCCAGAGCCACATTGACATGGGTTTCCATCAGGGCTGGGGCGTCGCAGCCGATCAGCTTGAGGCTTTGGCAAAAACCCTTTGAAGTTTTCATCCCCGGAGAATCCATGATCAAGATCAGCCTCATCGTGGTGGCGCTGGCCATCAGCGCCGTGCTCGTCCTTGCCGCCACCCGGCCGGATGTGTACACCGTCAGCCGCAGCCAGCTTGTCAACGCACCGGCAGACAAACTGCACGCCATCATCAACACGCCGCGCGAGTTTGAGCGCTGGAGCCCGTATGCAGCGAAAGACCCGCAGATGAAAAACAGCTACAGCGGCCCGGCCAGTGGCGTGGGTGCACGCACTGACTTTGCAGGCAACAGCCAGGTCGGCACGGGCTCGGTCGAGATC
>JAZKIE010000068.1:0-2202 GCA_040385025.1 Pseudomonadota bacterium
GCCAGATCTTCGGGCTTTTTCAGGCGCGGGCTGCTTTTGAGCAGCCAGGGGCTGGCGACCGGCGTGAGTTGCTCGCCAAACAGCCGGATCGCGCCGGAAGTCGCCATCCGGCTGGCCGGGCCATAACGCAGGGCAATGTCCAGGTCCGAGGTGTCGAGGTCGACAGCAGAGTCCGACGCATCAATGCGGATGTCCATGTCGGGGTTGTCGCGCTGGAAGGCTTCCAGCCGGGGAATCAGCCACATTGATGCGAAGGAAGCGAAGGTGGTGAGCGCCACGCTTTTGCGGCCCGCACTCTGGCGGATCTGCCGCACAGCGCCGTCGATGCGCTCCAGCGAAGGGGTCACGGCGCGCAGCAAAATGCCGCCGGCGCCGGTGAGCTCGACCGAGCGGGTATGGCGGTGAAACAGGCTCAGGCCCACCTCTTCTTCCAGCGCCTGGATCTGCCGGCTCACGGCGGACTGGGTCAGCGCGAGCTCTTCGGAGGCGGCGCGAAAGTTCAGGTGCCGGGCGACGGCTTCAAAGGCGCGCAACTGCCCGGCGGAGATCGGCCGCGAGCGCAAATGGGTCTGGGAATGCTGCATGGCGGGATTTTCGATTCATGCGTTTACGGAATGAATAGCGTAACCCGAATTCATTGGACTGCCAAGCACCACGCGAGGATCATTCACTCACCCTAATGGCTTTTGATGGAGAACCGCAATGACCACCTCGACCCACTTCCCCCTGCAATCATTGAGTGGCGCGAACGCGCTGTCGGGCTGCTGGAAGCTGGGCAGCGGGCGAGCGTTGACCTTGCGGCCGACCGAGCCCGGCGTGCTGCGTATCGCACATGGCCAGGTCTGGATCACCTTCAACAACGCGCATCAGGACGACGGCGAACGCGGCGGCGATCATTTTCTGGGCGCTGGCGAACAACTCAAGCTGCTGCCGGGCCAGGTGCTGGTGATGGAGTCCTGGCACGCAGCCAGCGCATCGCCCGCCTATTTCAGCTGGGACCCCTTGCCGGCTGCGGCTGGCGTGGCGCTGGCCACGCCCTCCCGGCACGCGCTGGCGCAGCGGGCGATCAGCCTGCCCTGGCGCGCCGGCGTGGCTCAGCCACTGCGCGATTTGCGCGGCGCCCTGGGCCTGGCGGCGGCGGCTTCCGGTCGCCTCGCCTTCGGTTTAACCGGTGTGCTGGGTACCGCCTTGCTGGTGCTGCTGCCGCGTTTTGCGGTGGAGCTGGCCACCGGCCGCGCCCGCACCGCTTTGGCCGCACGCGCCTTCAAGGCACAGGCCAGCGAGAGCCGGACCCACTGCGCCATCAGCTGAACGGATTCCATCGCGTCCTCGGGCGCGCTGTAGTAATTCAGCTTCATGGCCTTGCCTTTGGCCTCATAGATGAAAGGCCTGCAGCCTGCGGCTTCGAAGAGGCCGCAGGTTTCTGCATCTGCCTTGAGCCAGAGCGTATCGCCGCCGCCGAGGTTGGCCAGCAGCGCGATGTTGAGGCCGCCGGTACTGATGCCGAAGCCGCCGAACATGCGGCGCGCCGTGCAGGTGCCAACGCTGGCCAGCAACTCGCAGCAGTAGTGGGCAAAGGACAGGTCGGCAGGCATCACACTACTTTAGCTTGGCTGGCGTGCTTCACAATAGCGCATGGCCCGCCCCAAATCCGCCACCCACGAGCTTCAGCGCGAAGCCATCCTCGATGTGGCCGCCCAGTGTTTTGCGCAGCGCAGCTACGTGGCCGCCAGCATGAACGACATCGCCGCCGCCTGCGGCACCTCCAAGGCCAGGCTGTACCACTACTACGGCAGCAAGGAAGCCATCCTGTTCGACCTGCTGGACCGCTACACCCAGCATTTGCTGGCCATCATTGGCCAGACCGAGGCCAGCGCCCAGCGCAAGAACCTGGACGACCGCGCGGCGCTGCATGAGTTGATCCGCAACTTTCTCGACCAGTACGAAAGCTCGGCCACACGCCATGTAGCGCTGCTGGGCGACACCAAGTTTCTCGGTGACGTGCAGCGCGAGCTGATCCTGGACCGGCAGCGCGATGTGGTCTCGGCCATGACGCGTTTTCTCAAGCGCGCCTACCCACAGCGCATCACCGCCGCCAACCAGACGGCCGTGACCATGATGCTGTTCGGCATGATCAACTGGACCTTCACCTGGATGCGCCCCGACGGGCCCATGAGTTACCGCGCGTTTTCCGAAGAAGTG
>JAZKIE010000069.1:0-9735 GCA_040385025.1 Pseudomonadota bacterium
CTGACGGCGGCGGTCATGGGTTTTGCCCACACCGTCGGCGAGTTCGGCATCGTGCTGATGATGGGCGGCAACATCCCCGGCAAGACGCGGGTCATGTCGGTCCAGATCTACGACCATGTTGAAGCGCTCGAATACAGCCAGGCGCATTGGCTGGCCGGCGGCCTGCTGGTGTTTTCATTCGCCGTGCTGCTGGCGCTGTATTTGCTGCAGCCTGGCACCGGGCGGCGCCGAGGGCAGGGCGCATGAGCAGCATCACGGCCGCGTTCCGGCAGGACTACAAGGATTTCTCGCTGGATGTGGCGCTGGATCTGCCCGGACACGGTGTGACCGCATTTTTCGGCGTCTCCGGCTCAGGCAAGAGCACGCTCTTGCGTTGCATCGCCGGGCTGGAACGCGCCGGCAGCGGCCGGCTGGTCGTCAAGGGCGAAGTCTGGCAGGACGATGCCACCGGGGTGTTCATACCGGTGCACCGGCGGCCGCTGGGCCTGGTGTTCCAGGAGGCCAGCTTGTTCGCGCACCTGAACGTGCGGCGCAACCTCGACTACGGCCGCAGCCGTGTGCCGGCGGCGCAGCGCCGGGTCTCGCTGGAGCAGGCTGTGGAACTGCTGGGCATTGCGCCGCTGATGGCGCGCCGGCCCGACACGCTGTCCGGCGGCGAGCGCCAGCGCGTGGCGATTGCGCGGGCGCTGGCCACAAGCCCGCGCCTGCTGCTGATGGACGAACCGCTGGCCTCGCTGGACCTGCAGCGCAAGGCCGACGTCTTGCCTTACCTCGAGAAGCTGCACGCCGAGCTGGACATCCCCATCCTGTATGTGAGCCACGCGCCCGACGAGGTGGCGCGTCTGGCCGATCATCTGGTGTTGCTTGAAGCTGGCCGCATCACGGCAGCCGGGCCCACGCGCGAGCTGATGACCCGGCTCGATTTGCCGCTGGCCCATGGCGACGCCGCCGCCGCCGTGATCGCGGCCACCGTGACACAGCTGGAGCCGGTCTGGCAGCTCGCGCACCTTGAATTTCCAGGCGGCCAGATCAGCCTGCCCAGCCAGGCACTGCAGCCTGGTCAAAACGTGCGGGTGCGCATCCAGGCGCGCGACGTCAGCCTGAGCCTGCAGCGGCAGGAAGGCAGCAGCGTGCTCAATGTGTTTGCGGCCACCGTCACCGGCCTGACCGACGACAGCCCGGGCCAGTGCATGGTCAGCCTGGACGCCGGCGGCAGCACGCTGCTGGCGCGCATCACGCGCAAGTCTGCAGCGGCGCTGCAGTTGCAGCCCGGCAGTCCGGTGTTTGCGCAGGTCAAGGGTGTGGCAGTGCTGGGCTGAACTGATTTGCTATCAAATACATAGCTGCTCACGCATGACGGCTAGGGGCTGGAGGTCAATTTGATACAGAAGCACGAGAGCCTATCGCTTGCCAGCCCTGCTGGTTCCCGGTTTTTTTTGCATAAAAACTGCCTGTAGCCCTTATGGAGAGGGCGCAAGCAGCTATCAAAAATGTAGCGACTGCAGGATGTGTCAGCGCCTGGGCAGGCACAGCCGGGCCAGCAGGCCGCCGCCTTCACGCCGGCTCAGCAAGAGCTCACCCCCCAGCCCCTGCGCCAATTGCTGCGCGATGGCCAGCCCCAGTCCGGTACCGCCGGTGTCGCGGTTGCGCGAACCTTCGATCCGGTAAAAGGGCTGCAACACCGCCTGCAACTCCTCGTCGGCAATGCCGGGGCCGCGGTCCAACACGTCGATACAGAGGCGGCCGTCGCCGGTCTGCTGCACCGCAATCTCGGCCGGCCCCGCAAACTTCAGCGCGTTGTCCACCAGGTTGGTCAGCAGGCGCCGCAAGGCCTGGGGCCGGGTTTGCAGCGTGATGCCCTCGCCACCGGACAAGGCCACCGGCTGTCCGGCGTCGGCGTAGTCGCAGACCAGGCTGTCCAGCAGGGCATGCAGTTCCACCGGACAGGGTGCCTCGGACGTGCTGTGGGCGCTGCGTGCATAGGCCAGGCCCTCGCCCACCAGGGCCTGCATGGCCGCCAGGTCGGCGTGCAGCTTGTCGCGCAAATCGGTGTCGTCGAGCAGCTCGGCACGCAGCCGCATGCGCGTGATGGGGGTTTGCAGGTCGTGTGAGACGGCCGCCAGGATACGCATGCGTTCGGCCAGGTGCGCATCAATGCGGCGCTGCATGGCGTTGAAGGCGGTTGCAGCCAGCGCCACTTCACGCGCGCCGGTTTCGGGCAGGGGCTGCGCCGCTCCGCCGGGTGCAAGCGCATGGGCCGCCTCCGCCATGCGCGCCAGCGGGCGCGTGGCCAGGCGCACGGCGAACCAGGTCAGGACGGCGAGCAACACCAGTTGCGCGGCCAGCACCGCCACCACCCAGGCGGACACCTCCATGCGCGGCTCGCTCATGTCCATCAGCAGCGGCGCGCCGTCGGCCAGTTTGAGGTGCAGTCGCAGCCAGCCACCCGGCGCTTCGGTGACCACCACGTCGCGCCGCAGCGCGGTTGACACGGCAGCGCCCAGCTGTTGCGCCATGGGGGAGGGGCTGGCTGCACCGGCGGGTGCCTCTTCAAGCACGAAGCGATAGTTGCGGCGTTCCAGCCGGGGCAGCCAGTCGGGGCGCTCGGCAGGTGGTACGCGCTCAAGAATGGCGATCGAACTGGCGGCATCGCGAGCCAGATAAGACGCCATCATCGCGCGTGTTGCCATGCCACGTTCCATGAACACCAGCCAGAACGACAGGATATGCGCAGCGGCAAGGCCGCAAAAAAAGATAAGCACCAGGCGGCCGAACAGGGTGCCCGGCCACAAGGCGCGCAAGCCGCTGCCTGCGCTCACGCGCGCCCTCCGGAATGGATGGCGGCGCAAAACACATAACCCTCGTTGCGCACTGTCTTGATGTAGCGGGGCTCACGCACGCCGTCACCCAGCCGCTGGCGCAGCCGGCTCACCAGCAGGTCGATGGAGCGGTCAAACAGGTCGGACGCGCGGCCCTGGGTCAGGTCCAGCAACTGGTCGCGCGTGAGCACGCGCTGCGGGTGATCGAGAAACACCCGCAGCAGCCGGTATTCGGCACCGCTGAGCGAGACCACGGTGCCGCCGGCGTCGATGAGGTGGCGCGCCGTGGTGTCCAGCCGCCAGTCGCCAAAGCTCAATTCCTGTGCCGGCTCGGAGACACGCAGGTTGGGCGGCAGCATGCGGGCACGCCGCAGCACGGCGCGTATGCGCGCCAGCAGCTCACGTGCGGCGAAAGGCTTGGCCAGGTAATCGTCGGCGCCCATTTCGAGGCCGAGGATGCGGTCGGCCTCGTCACCGCGGGCTGTAAGCATGAGGATGGGGATGGCCTGTGCGGAAGCACGTAGATCACGGCAAAGCGTTAGCCCGTCGGTGCCCGGCAGCATCAGGTCCAGCACCACCAGGTCGATGCGCTGGCTGGCCAGCACGGCATGCATCTGCCTGCCGTCGGCTGCGGCGCTGGCCCGCAGGCCGTTTTTGTGCAGGTATTGCGTCAACAGCTCGCGTATCCCCGCGTCGTCGTCAACGATGAGGATGTGGTCGGCGGTTTCCATGGGGTGGTTATAGCCCATCGGAGAGGCATGCCCGCCTGCCCATGTATCCCAGTGTGTCCGGGAGACCCTGGGACAAGCTGGCTTGCAAAAATGCCAGCCGCCGACACACCGCAGATATACCAGCGCGCTGCAATAGACGCATCCCAACTCAAGGCGCAACGTCATGCAAATTCATTCGGTTCTGTCCCTGCTTGTTGGCGCTGGCGCGCTGCTGGCTGCCACCGTATTTGCCCAAACCACCGCACCGGCCAGCCAGCAGGGACGCTGGCTCACTGAAAGCGGCAATTTCGAAGTCCACATTGCACCCTGCGGTGCTGCCCTGTGCGGCAAGGTGGTGCGTGTGCTGGCCAACCGCTCCATGAGTGCGCCCGGTACCGAGATGGCTGCAGCCGACAGTCGGCCGGCACTCGGCATGACCATTTTGACGGGCTTCGTCCGGTCGGGGGAGGGCGAGTGGAAAGGGGATATCTACAACCGCGAGAACGGCAAAACATACGCGGCGTTGATGTCGATGCCTGCACCCGACCAACTGGCGATCCGTGCCTACGTGGGCCTGCCGCTTTTTGGCAAGACCCAGGTGTGGCGTCGCGTCGATGAGCCGGCGGTCAAATGATCGCCCCCGTGCTGGCCGTCATGGGCGGCTTGCTGACGGTGGCAGCGCCCTGCGTGCTGCCCATGTTGCCTGTGGTACTGGGTGCCTCGGTCGGCCAGACCAGCCGTTGGCGGCCGTTCTTTATCGCCCTGGGCTTTGCCCTGGCCTTTTTCGCAGTGGCGCTGTTGTTTGGCAGCGTGGCCCATGTGCTGGGCTTGACCCAGGATGTGCTGCGCGATGCGTCGATTGTGTTGTTGCTGGTCTTTGGCCTGCTGATGCTCTGGCCCTATCCGTTTCAGTGGCTCAGCATGCAGATGAATCCTGTGTTTGACCGCGTCAATGCCGCAGGCGACAGCGCCGGCCGGGGCAACGCCGGTGGCCTGGTGCTGGGGCTGACGCTGGGCGCGGTGTGGACGCCCTGTGCCGGGCCGGTGCTGGGCTCCATCCTGACCCTGATCGCCACCACGCCAGAGCTCGGGCAAGCGGCCTTGCTGCTGGCTTGTTACTCGGTCGGTGCGGCGCTGCCCATGCTGGCCATCGCTTACGGCGGCCAGTATGCGTCCACCCGGGTGCGCCTGATTGCGCGGCATGCGCACCGCATGCAACAGGGGTTTGGCGTCCTGGTGGTGTTGGTGGCCGTCGCCATGTATTTCCAGTACGACAGCCTGGTGACGGTGTGGCTCTCCGGCTTTTATCCCCGGGCACAAACAGGACTTTGACCATGACAAGCTCTATTTCATTGCAACGCCGCGCTGTGCTTGCCTCCATGCTGGCCCTGGCCGCGGGTCGTGCAAGTGCAACGGTCAAGGCACCCAGCTTTCACGACGAGGGTCAGGCGCCGGAATTTGCCGGCATTGAGCAGTGGCTCAACTCGCCGCCGCTGACACTGGCCGGCTTGCGCGGCAAGGTGGTTCTGGTTGATTTCTGGACCTACTCCTGCATCAACTGCCTGCGCACGCTGCCCCACGTCAACCGCTGGGCCGAGCACTATCGCAGCCAGGGCCTGGTGGTGGTGGGGGTCCACACGCCCGAATTTCCGTTCGAGCGATCGACGCGCAATGTGCAAACCGCCATGCAGCGTTTTGGTGTCAAACATCCGGTGGCGCAAGACAACGCCTATGCGACGTGGAAGGCCTACGGCAATCAGTACTGGCCGGCGCACTACCTGATTGATGCGCGGGGCCGTATCCAGTTCAAACATTTCGGCGAAGGCCGCTACGACCAGACCGAGGCGGCCATCCGCGCCTTGCTGGCTCAGGCCCGCACGGCCTGAGCACTTCTTTTCATTCACGCACGTCATCCCAACTCACTTCACTTCTCTGGAGGCTTCATGTCCTTTCTTTCCCGTTCCATCTCGCAAACTGCCCTGGCGGCAGCCATGTTTTGCCTGGCATCGGCCAGCCTTGCGCAAGCACCGCAGTTGCCTGCGCCTGAATCGACCGACCCCGTGACGCTGGAGTTGATGAAGGGCTTTCCGCCTGCACCGGACAAGGTCGTGCGGCTGGGAACCATCCTCAAGTACCCGAACGCGCGCTGGGCCTTTCACCATCTGCGCGAGCTCGGCCCCACCGCCAACATCTGGCGCGGCGGCGCTGCGCCCTCCGCTTTGCCCGCCGCATCGCGCGGGCTGGGTACGGTGGAATTCGAGGATGACAAGGGCGCCAAAATCGACATCGCCGGCTGGGAACGCAGCACGTATACCGATGGACTGATGGTGCTGCACAAGGGAAAAGTGGTCTACGAGAAAACCTTCGCGGGAATGAATGCCCTGCAGCCCCATGTGCTTTGGTCCATGAGCAAGTCCTTCACCGGACTTCTCGCCGCCCTGCTCATCCAGGAGGGAACGATTGATGCCAACGCGCTCATTTCAAGCTATCTGCCCGAACTCAAGGACGGTGCCTGGGCAGATGCAACGGTGCAACAGGCGCTGGACATGATCACGGGTGTGCAATACCGCGAGAATTTTGCCGACCCCAGTTCCGGCATTTTCCAGTACCTGATTTCTGCCGGTTTGCTGCCTGCGCCCGCAAGTTATGCCGGTTCCCGCAGCGTCACGGATTTCCTGAAAACGGTCAAAAAAGAAGGCGAGCACGGTGGCGGCTTTCAGTACAAGACCGTGGACACCGAGGTGATCGGCTGGCTGCTGCAACGCGTCACGGGCAAGAGTTACGCCACCTTGCTGTCAGAGCGCATCTGGTCACGCATGGGTGCGCAGGAAGATGCTTACGTCTGGGCAGACGCCATCGGCACCCAGCTGTCGAGCATTGGTGTCAATGCCTCAATGCGCGACCTGGCGCGTTTTGGTGAAATGATGCGCCAGGGAGGCCGCTTCAACGGGCAGCAAATTGTGCCAGCGTCGGTGGTTGCAGAAATTCGCAAGGGCGCCGATCCCGAGAAGTTCAAGGCCGCCGGCATGACCATGCGTGCGGGTTACTCGTACCACAACCAGTGGTGGATCGCACACGATGCAGACGGCAGCTACGAAGCCAAGGGATTGCATGGGCAACACATTCACATCAATCCGGCGGCCGGGCTGGTGATCGTCAAACTGTCTTCGCATCCTGTGGGCAACACGGCCTTTACCCATACGCTGGACCGGCGCGCTTTTGCGGCGATCGCATCTTCGCTGCGCGGCCGATGAACGGCGGTCTGCCCTTTATCGACGGGAGCAAGCAGCTATCAAAAAAGTAGCAGCTTGACGGCCGTACGGCCGCAAGCTGCCACACATTGATCAGTACTCCAGCCGCTCCGGCCGGATCTCCTGCAGGATGGTGGTGGCGATCTCTTCGATGGACTTGGTGGTGGTCGACAGCCAGCGTATGCCTTCGCGCCGCATCATGGCCTCGGCCTCGTGGATTTCGTCGCGGCAGTTCTCCAGGCTGGCGTATTTGGAGTTGGGCCGGCGCTCATTGCGGATCTGGGCCAGCCGTTCGGCGGCGATCGTCAGGCCAAAAATCTTCTTGCGGTGTGGCACCAGCGCCGGTGGCAACTGGCGGCGCTCGAAGTCTTCCGGGATCAGCGGGTAGTTGGACGCCTTCAGGCCGTACTGCATGGCCAGGTAGAGCGAGGTTGGCGTCTTGCCGCTGCGGCTGACGCCGACCAGAATCACGTCAGAGCCGGCCAGGTCGCGGTTGCTTTGCCCGTCGTCGTGCGCCAGCGAGAAGTTGATGGCCTCGATGCGGTCGTCGTACTCCTTGCTTTTGGACGCGTCCGAAAAACGCCCGACCCGGTGGTTGGACTTCAGGCCCAGCTCGGTCTCCAGCGGCGCCACAAACATGCCGAACATGTCCAGCAGCATGCCGTGGCAGTCGGCCTTGAGCACTTCCAGGATCTCCATGTTGACCAGGGTGGTGAACACGATGGGTTTCAGGCCCTCGACCTCGGCCGTGTGGTTGATCTGGCGGATCGCCTGGTGCGCCTTGTCCACGCTGTCGATGAAAGGCAGGCGCACATGGCGTGGCTTGAACTCGAACTGCGCCAGGATGGCGTTGCCAAAGGTTTCGGCTGTGATGCCGGTGCCGTCGGAGATGAAAAATACGGTGCGATTGGACATGGGCGGCCGGTCAGGGTGGTGACAGGCCGCCCGGCGGGGCGACCTCTACAATAAGGGCAATTATCCCGATATTCCCAGCCATGCCCCGCACCAACCCCTTAGCACAACAACAAGGTTGCCCGCCGCGCATGCGCTTGTCCCCGGTTTTTAAACCTCCCGGAGTATTTTCATGTCCAACCTTTTTGAGCCGACCGCCCTGGTCGTACCGTTTGAAAACCTGAGGATGACGGATGTCGAGGCCGTCGGCGGTAAAAACGCCAGCCTCGGCGAGATGATCTCGCAACTGCCCACCGGGCCCCAGGGTGTGCGGGTGCCGACCGGTTTTGCCACCACCGCCCACGCCTTCCGCGCCTTCCTGGCCCACGATGGCCTGGACAAAAAAATCAATGCGCTGCTTGATGCGCTCAACACCGACGACGTGCGGGTGCTGGCCGAGACCGGCAGCAAGATCCGCGCGCTGGTCGAAGCCCAGCCTTTTCCGCCTGCACTGGCGCAGGCCGTGCGCGACAGCTTCGCCACGCTGAGCGCCGGCAATGCCCAGGCCAGTTTTGCGGTGCGTTCCTCGGCCACCGCCGAAGACTTGCCCGACGCGTCCTTTGCGGGCCAGCAGGAAACCTTTTTGAACGTGGTTGGCATCGAGGACGTGCTGCACAAGATGAAAGAGGTGTTTGCCTCGCTCTACAACGACCGCGCCATCAGCTACCGCGTGCACCAGGGTTTTGCCCATGCCGACGTGGCCCTGTCGGCTGGCGTGCAGCGCATGGTGCGCAGTGACCTGGGCGCGGCCGGCGTGATGTTCACCATCGACACCGAAAGCGGTTTTGAAGACGTGGTTTTCATCACCTCCAGCTACGGCCTGGGCGAGACGGTGGTGCAGGGCGCCGTCAACCCGGACGAGTTTTATGTGCACAAGCCCATGCTCAAGGCCGGCAAGCGCTGCGTGATCCGCCGCAACCTGGGCAGCAAGCTGCTGCAAATGGAGTTCACCACGGCCGAGGAGAAAAAAGCCGGCGGCAAGCTGGTCAAAACCACCGACGTGCCGGCCGAGCTGCGCAACCGCTATTCGCTGACCGATGCCGACGTTGAACAACTCGCGCGTTACGCCGTGATCATCGAGAACCATTACGGTCGCCCGATGGACATCGAGTGGGGCAAGGATGGCACCGACGGCCAGCTCTACATCCTGCAGGCGCGTCCCGAGACGGTGAAAAGCCAGTCCAAGGGCAAGGCCGAGATGCGCTACAAGCTCAAGGGCACCGGCACCGTGCTGGCTGAAGGCCGGGCCATTGGCCAGAAGATTGGCACCGGTGCCGTGCGTATCGTGCACGACATCAAGGACATGGACCAGGTCCAGGCCGGCGATATCCTCGTGACCGACATGACCGACCCGAACTGGGAGCCGGTCATGAAACGCGCCAGTGCCATCGTGACCAACCGCGGCGGCCGCACCTGCCACGCGGCCATCATTGCGCGTGAACTGGGCATTCCGGCGGTGGTCGGTTGCGGCGATGCGACCGAAACGCTGAACACCGGCATGCTGGTCACCGTGAGCTGCGCCGAGGGCGACACCGGCAATATCTATGACGGCCTGCTGGAAACCGAGGTCACCGAGGTGCAGCGCGGCGAGATGCCCGAGATCGACCTGAAGATCACCATGAACGTCGGCAACCCGCAACTGGCCTTCGACTTCTGCCAGATTCCCAACCATGGCGTGGGCCTGGCGCGGCTGGAGTTTGTCATCAACAACAACATCGGCGTGCATCCCAAGGCCATCCTCGACTACCCGAATGTGGATGCCGACCTGAAAAAGGCGGTCGAAAGTGTGGCTCGCGGCCATGCCTCGCCACGTGCTTTCTACGTCGACAAGGTGGCCGAAGGCGTGGCGACCATTGCCGCCGCCTTCTGGCCCAAGCCGGTGATCGTGCGCCTGTCGGACTTCAAGTCCAACGAGTACCGCAAGCTGATCGGCGGCTCACGCTACGAGCCGGAAGAAGAAAACCCGATGCTGGGTTTCCGCGGTGCATCGCGCTACCTGAGCCC
>JAZKIE010000070.1:0-10398 GCA_040385025.1 Pseudomonadota bacterium
AGCGCGCCGCGTTTGTCCATCGCCACACCGACGGGGCGCCCGTAGGCCTTGCCGTCCGGGCTGACAAAACCAGTCAGCACATCCACCGGTTTGCCCGAGGGCTTGCTGCCGGCGAAGGGCACAAACACCACCTTGTAGCCGCTCAGGGGTTTGCGGTTCCAGGAGCCATGTTCGCCGACAAACACACCGCTGGCCAGCGACGCCGGCAGGCTGTTGCCTTCGGCGAACGCCATGCCCAGCGGCGCGACGTGGGCGCCCAGTGCATAGTCGGGCGACAGTGCCTTGGCCACCAGATCGGGCCGCGGTGGCGTGACACGCACGTCCACCTTCTGGCCGTAGTAGCTGTAGGGCCAGCCGTAAAAAGCCCCATCTTTCACCGAGGTCAGGTAGTCGGGCACCAGGTCGCTGCCGATCTCGTCACGTTCGTTGACCACAGTCCAGAGCGTGCCGTCGGCGGCCCAGCCCATGCCGTTGGGGTTGCGCAGGCCGGAAGCAAACAGCCGGCGCGTGTTGGTTTTCGGATCAACTTCAAGAATGGCTGCACGGTCCACCTCGATGTCCATGCCGTTTTCGCCGATGTTGCTGTTCGATCCCACCGTGACATAGAGCTTGCTGCCGTCGCGGCTGGCAATCACGTTTTTGGTCCAGTGGTGGTTGATGCCGGCCGGCAGATCCACCACCTTGACCGGCGTGGCTGTGATGGCCGTCTGGCCTTCTTCATAGGGCACCTTGACCAGCGCGTCGGCATTGGCGATGAACAGTTCCTTGCCGACCAGGGCCATGCCAAACGGCGACATCAGTCCCGACATGAACACCGTGCGGGTTTCCGCCTTGCCGTCGCCATCGACGTCGCGCAACAGCGTGATGCGGTTGGCACTCGGCACGCCGGCACCGGCACGTTTCATGACCACCCCCATGATCCAGCCCTTGATGCTGAAACCGGTATCGGGCTGGGGCGGCTTGTTGCTTTCGGCCACCAGCACGTCGCCGTTGGGCAGGGTGTAGACCCAGCGCGGGTGGTCCAGGCCGCTGGCCAGCGCGGTGACCGTCATGCCGGCCATCGCTTGCGGCATCACGCCCGCAGGCCAGCCTTGAGCCGGGGCGATGTTCACCGTGGGAATCAAGGACTTGACCGGTTCCGGCAAGGTGGGCGTGGCACCCATATCGGCGCCAGCCGGCAGCTTGGAGGTGTCGCCACAGGCGGCCAGGCCCATGGTCAGCGCGGCGCACAGCGGCAGCAGGGCAAAGCGTGAAGTGGGGAGGGGAAAGCTGAGGGCTCGCATGGTCAATCCTTGTTCAGAGGCGCCGAGGCGCGAATCCCCCGATTGTTCAACAGGCAGGCGTCTGCAGTGTGTCAGCCGATGTCCCCAATTTTTGTCAGGGCTGCCGGTCGTGTTTCAGGCCAGCGCTGCGAGCTGCTGGACCTCGTGCAGAAGCTCCGCCAGCGCTTGCCCGCTGGCCTGCAACACGGCCAGGCCTTTGTCGGCCGTGGCCGCCGCCGCGTTGCCGGCTGCGCCCGCGGCATGCAGGTCCTGCGCGGCCCAGGCCAGTTTGGCGCTGCTGCCGTTGCCGAGGATGGCGTAGGCCTGCGCGCGGTCCTGGCTGCTGGAGTGAAAATTCTGCGCCAGCGCCATGTCCACCTTGTGCGGATGCAAGGCCAGCATCATCGAGGTTTCGACATCGCCGCCGTGCACGCCAAAACGCTCTTCGTCGGGACCGAACAATTGTTTGACCTCCACCGGCAGCGGCAGGCTGAAGGTGTTGACCATCAGCACGGTCAGGCCGAACCGCGCACGCAACTCGCGGCCCACGATGTCCAGCGTCGAGACATTGCCGCCGTGCGCATTGAGCAGCACCAGCTTTTTGATGCCGGTGCGCGCCACACACTCACCGATGTCCACCCAGCTCTGGATCAAGGTCGCCGCGCCCAGCGTCAAGGTGCCGGGAAAAGCAATGTGCTCGATGCTGCGGCCTATGCTTTGCGTCGGCAAAAACAGCACCGGCGCAGCCTGCAAATGCGGCAAACAGTGCGCGATCACGCCATTGACCAGGTCGGTGTCCACACTCAGCGGCAGGTGCGGGCCGTGCTGTTCAATCGCAGCGACCGGCAACACCGCTATTGTTGCGGCCGCGTCGATGCGGGCAAAGTCGGGGCTTTTCAGGTCGGCCCAGAAGTGGGGCAGGGCGAACGGGGTGGGCGCTGGGTTCATGGGCGTATTTTGCGGCCATTCTCGCGGAAGGTGCTGGCCAGCCTGCGCGTCTTGTCGATGTTGCGACAGAACCAGACGGAAGGGATTCAATCGAACAGATGGCTCTCAGGCATTGACTGTTTTGGCCTTCCGCCCTTTATTCATGAGCGCAAGCAGCTATCAAATAGGTAGCGAATCAATGCCTAAATTTTCGGCCCGAGCCGGATCACCTCATCGCCGTCGGAGCGTGGATGGGCCGCCCAATGGTGCATTTTTTCGGCCAGCCCGAGTTGGGTGTTATGAAACTTCGCCAGCCCCGCAGCATCAGGCGTGGCTGGCATCACGTTCCACCGCATGAAGACTTCCGGAAGTTTCTCCCCGCGCCCCGCCTCTGCCAGCCCGGTGCCCGGCTTGAGCATAAAAAATGGTGGCGATCTGTCGCCCGACCGGTTCAGCCCCGCGCCCGTGGAGCGGGCCGTTGCGAAGTACCAGACCTGCTGGTCCTGGTCGATCAATGCCAGGTCGTCGGGCGCGAAGCGGGCGCTGAAGGGACCGAAAAGCGGTCCAGCGTCAAAACTGACTTCGGTCGCGCGGTGGACGCCGCCCCAGCGTGACAGCAGGGTGTGGCGTTCATAACTGCGTTTGATATGGATGTTGATGATGCGTTTGTCATGCAACTGCACTTCCTCATCCCATTCGAGCTCAAAGCGGTAGGGTGAGCGCAGTCCGAATTGCCAGGCGTAAAGCGCCAGCAGCAAACCAGCCAGCAACAGGGCCGGCGCGGCCTTTTTCAGGGAGGTGCTCAGGGGCATGGCTTGCTCAATGTCAGCCCCGGCTCCGCTGCGAACATGGGCCACACTGGACTGGAGTGGTTAGCCGCCATTGTTGGGCAAGTCAGGCCTGCCAACAAGGTGTTTCTCACCGGGGCTGGACGGCCGCGATGTTTGCCCAAGGGCAGGTAAGCCGAGAGGCTTCAGGCGTCCGCACGCGGACCCTGGCTATTTTTAAAGCATTTCTTCCGGCGCAAAAGGACCGATCAGCTTGAGCATCAGCTTCAGCCCGGTGCTGGCGTCGGGCTCAATCCGGGTGTCCGCGAGTTTGGAGCCCTGCGGTGCGCGCCAGACCAGTTGGCCGTCCACCAGCTCGACCTTGTAGGCGCCGCGCGCCATGGCGGGTTCGATCAGTGCAATGGTTTCGCCCGCGAGTTTGGTGCTGCGAATCGCCAGGGCGACCTCGGTGTTCTGCAATTGCGAGCGCAGGTCCAGGTTCATTGAGCCGATCACCAGCAGGCGCTGGTCCAGCACCACGATTTTGGAATGCAGGCTGGCCCGCGAGCCGCCGGCCGATCCGGAACTGCCGGTGGAGCCGAAGCTGGTCAGCGAGCCCTCTTGCTCGGCGCGCATTTCGTAAATTTCGATGCCGAGGGCCAGCAGTTCCTTGCGGTAACGCGCGTAGCCCACATGGGCGGCGGGTGCGTCGTTGGAGGCCAGTGAGTTGGTCAACACGCGGATGCGCACGCCTTTTTGCCGGATGGCGGCGAACTGGGCCATCATGCGCTGGCCCGGTACGAAGTAGGGCGACACGATCAGCAGGTCGCCGCTGGCCTGCGACATGAGTTGCAGCAGGCCGTCGACCGTCGTGTCCTGCGCCTGTTGCACGGCGTCGGCGTCGGCGGCAATTTTGGAGGGTTTGTCGACCAGCAGCACCGCCGGTGCCCAGGTCCAGTCCAGCAGCGCAAGGTTGGTGCTGTCGGGCAGGGGTTCGATCACGCTGACCGTGCCGTCGGGGGCGGTGGTGGTACGCACGCCTGACGCGGCGGCTGGGGTCGCGGGCCTGGGCTGAACGGACGGGCCGTCGGCCGCCTGGGCGGCTGCTGCGGGCGGGACGGCTGTTGCAACCTTGGGCGGGGGTTTGATCTTCTCGATTTCGTCCCGGGTCATCAGCGACTGAACCGGGTAGGCCAGCGGGTTGTTCCAGTACTGGTCGAAGCTGAGCGAGAGTTCGCGTGCAATGCGGCCGGCAGCCAGAATGTCGGCGTCGACGAAGTTGGTGCCCTCGCCCTGGCCGAAATAGGTCTCGCCCAGATTGCGGCCGCCGGTGATGGCGACGGCGTTGTCGGCGACAAAAATCTTGTTGTGCATGCGCCGCTGGATGCGGTCCACATCCTTGAGCGATCCCAGGATGCGGAAGAACAGCGAGCGCCGGTTGCCCGGCAGCGGATTGAACAGGCGCAGTTCGATGTTGGGCTCGAAAGCGATTTTGAGCACCTGGGCGTTTTTGCCAGCGGTGTTGAAATCGTCCAGCAGGATGCGAATACGCACGCCACGCGCGGCGGCCGCGCGCAGGGCATCGAACATGCGGTCCGTGGTCTCGTCGGCATGGATCGCGTAGTACTGGATGTCCAGGGTTTTCTGCGCGGCGTTGATCAGCGCCATGCGGCTGGTGAACGCCAGCTCGGCGCTGTTGACCAGCGCAAAACCCGAGTCGTTGCGGGTACCGGCCTTGGCGGCGCGCTGCTGAACCGCATTGCCGATGCGGGTTTGCTCGGGATTCGCCAGCGCGGTGGAGACCGGGCGGTCGACCTCGCTGGGCAGCGAGGCACAGCCGGTGAGCCACGCCGTCAGTGTTATCAGGGCGAGCCAGCGCCAGGCAGTGGAAGTCAGGCAGGCGGCTGGCGGCGCACGGAGGTTCATGAAGGGCTTTGGAGTTGCAGCCACTGTAGCGTAAGCAGCTGTTTCAGCGGGTCTGGCCCGGCCCGCCAGTTGCGCAAGATCTTGTAGGCGCCAGCCTCGACCGCGCGTTCCTCGGGGCTAGCCCGACAGCGTTTCCCAGCGCTGCAGCGCAGCCATCAGTTCTTCCTCGATCTTGCTGTTGCGCGCATTGAGTTCGGTGGCACGCTTGGCGTTGCTGGTGTACAGCGTGCCATCGAAAAGCTCCTGCTCAATCGCCTTTTGCTGCGACTCCAGTTGCTGGATCAGTGCCGGCAGGCCGTCGAGCTCACGTTGCTCCTTGTAGCTCAGCTTCTTTTTTGATAGCGCTTCACGCCCGTCCTTGGTGGGCTGAGGTGTGTTTTTGTTTGCATTTTTTGCGCTGGCGGGGGGGGCGGCGGTTTTGCCACTGCTGCTGAGTTGCGCCGCGCGTTTGGACTGCGTGATCCAGTCGGTCACGCCGCCTTCGTACTCGCGCCAGAAACCGGGGTTTTCCGGCGTGCCTTCGTAGGCAATGGTGCTGGTGACCACGTTGTCGAGAAAGCGCCGGTCATGGCTGACCAGGAACACCGTGCCTTCATAGTTCTGCAGCAGGTCTTCCAGCAGCTCCAGCGTGTCGATGTCCAGGTCGTTGGTCGGCTCGTCGAGCACCAGCACGTTGGCAGGCCGGGCGAACAGACGGGCCAGCAGCAGGCGGTTGCGCTCGCCGCCCGACAGTGTGCGCACCGGCGAGTTGGCGCGTGCCGGCGAAAACAGGAAGTCGGTCAGGTAACTCTTGACGTGTTTTTTCTGGCCGTTGATCTCGACCCACTCGCTACCGGGGCTGATGAAGTCTTCCAGCGTGGCGTCCAGGTCCAGGCTGTCGCGCATCTGGTCAAAGTAGGCCACCTGCAGATTCGCGCCCTGGCGAATCTTGCCGGGCGGTGTGGTCACATCGGGCTGCAGCTCGCCCAGGATCAGTTTGAGCAAGGTGGTTTTGCCCGCGCCGTTCGGCCCCAGCAGGCCGACCTTGTCGCCGCGCAGCAAGGTGCCGCTGAATTTGTTGACGATGATCTTCTCGGAGCCGGGATGGCCGAAGCTTTTGCTCACTTCGGTCAGCTCCGCCACGATCTTGCCGCTTTTCTCGCCGCTGGAGACGTCGAGGTTGACACGGCCGACGGCATCCCGCCGCGCTGCCCGGTTGTCCCGCAGGGCTTCGAGCCGGCCGATCCGCGCCACGCTGCGGGTGCGGCGCGCTTCCACACCCTTGCGTATCCAGACTTCTTCCTGCGCCAGCAGCTTGTCGGCCTTGGCGTTGATGACGGCTTCCTGCGCCATCTGTTCTTCTTTTTGAATCAGGTATTGGGCAAAGTTGCCGGGGTAGGTCAGCAGCTTGCCGCGGTCCAGCTCGACGATGGCCGTGGCAACCTGGTCCAGAAAGGCCCGGTCATGGGTGATGGTGATGATGCTGCCGTTGAAATTGACCAGCAATTCTTCCAGCCAGGCAATCGAGTCCAGGTCCAGGTGGTTGGTCGGCTCGTCCAGCAGCAGCACGTCGGGTTTGGCGACCAGCGCCTGCGCCAGCGCCACGCGTTTTTTGGTGCCGCCCGACAGCGAACCGACGATGGCGTCCTTGTCCAGATGCAGGCGGTGCAGGGTTTCTTCGACGCGCTGCTCCCAGTTCCAGCCGTCCAGGGATTCGATTTCGGATTGCAGGGCGTCCAGGTCGGTGTGTTCGTCGGCCGCCAGATATTGCTCAACAATGTGCCTGGCCCTTGCCAGACCTGCGCTGGCAGCTATAAAAACAGTAGCATGTGGATCCAGGCTGGGCTCCTGCGGCACATAGGCGATGCGCAGGTTTTGCTGCAACTGCAAGGTGCCGTCGTCGGGCTTTTCCAGCCCGGCCAGGATTTTGAGCAGCGAGGATTTGCCGGTGCCGTTGCGGCCAATCAGGCCAATGCGCTGGTTGGTTTCGAGGGAGAAATCTGCGTGGTCCAGCAGGGCGACGTGCCCAAAAGCGAGTTGAGCGTCAAGAAGTGTAATTAATGCCATGTTGTCAGGGATTATCCGGGTGCGCCGTTTCGCATGCTGGTTTTCAGGCTATTGCCCGCCTGCCGTCGTCGCTATAGTTGGACCGGAATCAGCGGCGCACCTTCCCCGACCTGCTGAGCACACCGGAAGCCTGGTTCATGGAATTACAGATCAACGGAAGACGCGTTCAGGTCGATGCCGACCCGGCCATGCCTTTGTTATGGGTGTTGCGCGACCTGCTCGACATGACCGGTACCAAGTTTGGCTGCGGGGTCGCGGCCTGCGGCGCCTGCACCGTGCGGGTGGACGGCCAGGCGGTCCGCTCTTGCGTCACGCCGGCGTCCACATTGGCCGGCAAAAACATCCAGACCATTGAGGCACTGGGCAGTCCCGGCAAGCCCCATGTCCTGCAGCAGGCCTGGATTGCCGAACAGGTGCCACAGTGTGGCTACTGCCAGTCCGGCATGTTGATGGCGGCAGCGGCCCTGCTTGAAAAGACGCCGAAACCGACCGACGCCGACATTGATGCGGCCATGACCAACATCTGCCGCTGCGGCACTTACCAGCGGATCCGGGTGGCGATCAAACGTGCGGCTGGCATTCCGTCTGGTCCTGTCGTGAAGAAGCGGGCATGAAACGACGCGCCTGGCTGTTCACTGCCGCCGGGGCGACCGGCGCGCTGATCGTTGGCTGGGGCTTGCTGCCGGCGCGCTCGCGCACCGGCTCGGGGCGGCTCTGGCCCCCGGTTGAAAGCGAAGTTGCACTCAATGGCTGGATCAAGATCCTGCCCGATGGCTCGGTCGTGCTGGCCATGCCGCGCAGCGAGATGGGACAAGGCGTGCATACGGCGCTGCCGATGTTGGCGGCCGAGGAGCTGGACCTGCCGCTGGACCGCATACGGATAGAGCAGGCCGGTTCCGACACCATTTATGGCAACGTCGCGATGCTGGTGGCCAGCCTGCCTTTCCATCCGCTGGAAGCCGGGCAGCGGCCGTTCAAGGTCCAGGCCGGCGAATGGGTGGTGAGCAAGCTGGCGCGTGAACTGGGCATCAATGCAACCGGCGGCTCCAGCAGCGTGGCAGACGCCTGGACGGTGGTGCGTACCGCCGCCGCCACGGCACGCGCGTCCCTGCTGGGGGCGGCTTCCCTGCAATGGCGGCTGCCGGTGGCCGAATTCACCGTCGCCGAAGGTGTGGTGTCACATCCCTCGGGCAAATCCGCCCATTACGGCGAGTTGGCCAAATTCGCCGCAGCCACACCGCCGGGTACGGTCAGGCTCAAGGAGCGCAAGGACTGGAAGCTCATCGGCCAAAGCGCGCCGCGCCGGGACATCCCGGGCAAAGTCGACGGAACAGCCAGGTTCGGGCTGGATGTGCGCCTTCCCGGCATGCTGTATGCCGCCATCCGTCTGTGTCCGATGCTGGGCGGTGCGCCCGGTGCCATGGATATTCCCGCCGCGCTGGCCAAGCCGGGTGTCGAGCGTTTTGTGCGTTTGCCGGCCTACGCCGGCTCAACGGCCGGTTTTGCCTTGGTCGGCAAGAGCTGGTGGCAGGCCCAGCAGGCGGCGCAGGCCGTGGCTGTGGACTGGCAGCAGCGGCCGGCGGGCGCGCTGGACTCGCGCCAGATTGAAGCCGAACTGGAGGCGGCGCTCCGGACGGATGCGGGCTTTGTCTTTCATGAGCAGGGCGACACCGACCAGGCCGAGGCGGCTGCTGCCCGCCGCATTGAGGCCGTCTACCGCGCCCCCTATCTGGCCCATGCCACGCTCGAACCCATGAACTGCACAGCCCAGGTCAGCGACGGCAAGGTGTATTTGTGGGTGCCGACCCAGGTGCCGCAGATGGCCGCTGCCATCGCCGCGCGTGTGGCCGGGGTGGCGGTGGAGGACGTGAGTGTGACCGTGACCTTGCTGGGTGGTGGTTTCGGCCGCCGCCTGGAGGTGGACTACATTGCCCAGGCGGTCCGCGTGGCCATGGACTGCGGGGGCCGGCCGGTGCAGTTGATCTGGTCGCGCGAGGAGGACAGCACCCACGATTTCTACCGTCCCATGCAGGTGGCCAGCTTGCGCGCGGCCGTCGACGACCAGGGCCATATCAGCAGCCTGCGCATCCGGTCAGCCGGTGACGCCATCACTCCGCGCTGGATGGAGCGGGGCCTTCCCCAATTGGCCGGTCCGGTGGATGCCCCCGACAAAACCACGGCCGAGGGCCTGTTTGACCTGCCTTATGGTTTTCCCAGCCAGCACATGTCGCATGTGGCTACGCGAAAAGGTGTACCTGTGGGTTTCTGGCGCTCGGTCGGTCATTCGCACAACGCTTTCTTCTCCGAAAGCTTTATGGATGAACTGGCTCTGGAAACCGGTCAGGACCCCTTGAGCTTCAGACGCCACCTGCTCAGGGATGCCCCGCCTTATCTGGAAGTGCTGAATCTGGCTGCGGACAAGGCAGGCTGGGGCCGCGCCTTGCCTGCGGGCTGGGCGCGCGGTATCGCCCTGCATGAGTCGTTCGGCTCCATCGTCGCGCAGGTGGCCGAGGTGTCGCTGGCGGGCGGGCAGCCGCGTGTCCACCGCGTGGTGTGCGCCATCGACTGCGGCACCGTGATCAACCCTGGCATCGTCGCCCAGCAAATGGAGAGTTCGGTGGTGTTTGCATTGACTGCTGCGCTGTACGGACGGGTGGATGTCCACGAGGGCGTGGTTCAGCAAAAAAACTTTCCTGATTCCCCGATGTTGCGCCTGGCCCAGGCGCCTTTGGTGCAGATGCATCTTGTTCAAAGTACCCGGCCACCGGGCGGCGTCGGTGAGCCGGGTGTGCCGCCTTTGGCGCCCGCGGTGGCCAATGCCCTGTTCGTGCTGACGGGCAAACGATTACGCGCCCTGCCATTGGCCTTGTGACTTGATCGGCAAGACTGGTCGCACACGGTGCGTTCGTGCAGAACTTTCGGATCGTTACCGAACGGCATAAAAAGCCATGCTATAGTCGATGGCTCTGCTGATGAATGACCTCTTTATTGAAGTCATCTGCTGGCAGACAGGGGCCTCAGAGAAAAAAGCAGATTTTTTGAATTTGTTTTGACTGGAATGAAAAAACCGGTATAGAATCTAAGGCTCGACTGATCACAGTCAACAAGCTCAAAGCAAGTTAAAAGCGCTGTGAGTCTCGACTCAAATCCAAGGATCTGGTCAGGCAAGCAGAGTGATTAACAAGCCGGCAAAAAGTAAAATTTTTGTTGATCGGGATGAAAAAACCGGTATATAATTTGAGGCTCTGCTGATTTCGGCAAGCAAACAAACTTGAATAAAGTTGCTCTGAAAAGAGGTTTGCAAGCGGATCAAAAAGAAACCCTTCGGGTTGACAGGTTGTTAAAAAACATGTCATAATTCGAGGCTCAGCTGATTACAGCTAACGACGAAAACGAAGCCGCCAAGCGGTGACAAAAGTAGTCAGGATCATTAAAAATTTACAGCCGATAAGTATGGGCGTTTGAAGGCG
>JAZKIE010000071.1:0-2843 GCA_040385025.1 Pseudomonadota bacterium
TTGATGCACCGACAGAAGGAGCACCCCATGCTGGACCGCACCACGACCACCTTCTCCCACGTCAAACCCGGTGACACGCCCTTTGTGTCAGGCGGCTTGCGTGACTTCTTTCTTTACCGCGACCTGGGCATCGCCGAGGCGACGCACGGAAAAGTGATTGCGCACCTGGTCAAGGCCAACATGGCACCGGAAACGGGCACGGGCTGGCACCGTCATGAGGCGGAATTCCAGATCGTCTACATGCTCAAGGGCTGGGCGCGTTTCATGTACGAAGACCAGGAAACCCTGGTCGAGGCCGGCGACGTGGTGCACCAGCGCCCCGGCATCAAACACTTCCTGTTCGACTACTCGCCCGACATGGAGTACCTGGAGATTGTCTCGCCGGCGGATTTCACGTCGATTGATGTGGAGCCGGTCTGCGACATCCCGCCGCCGACCCCCTGGAAGTAGCCAAAAGTTGTCATGCCGGACTCGATCCGGCATCCATGAACCCGCCTTCTTGCGGCTAACGCGAGCATGGATTGCGGGTCAAGCCCGCAATGACAAGGTGCTGGTGAGCGACTCTCCCCTTCCAGCAGGGGCCGCGGAACCGGCTTGCCGGGCCGCAGGCGCCGCCCCCTGCAAGGGGGAAACAGGCTACACGCAGTGAGCCTGGATGGGGGTGTTCAGAACTCCGCGTCGAGCTCGTCAATCTCGTCCGGTTCTTTCTTCGCGGCGGCCACCCATTCCTTCATCGCCGGCAGTTCCATGATGCGTTTGCAATACGCGGTGCAGGTTTTGTCCAGCGCCACGTCGTAGGTCATGAAACGTGTGACCACCGGCGCGTACATGGCGTCGGCCACGCAGGGCAACTTGCCGAAGAGATAAGGCCCGCCGTAGCTGCCCAGGCATTCTTTCCAGATCGCGATCACCCGGTCGATGTCGCCCTGGGCGCGTGACCAGACCTTGAAGTTGGGGAAATGCGCCTTGATGTTCATCGGCAGCGAGGCGCGCAGCGAGCCAAAGCCTGAATGCATCTCGCCGCAGATCGCGCGGCAATGGGCCCGCGCCTTCACATCGACCGGCAGCAAGCCGGCTTTGGGCTTGATTTCGTTGAGGTATTCGGCAATCGCCAGCGTGTCCCAGACCTTCACGCCGTTGTGCTGCAGCGAGGGCACCAGCATGCTGCTGGAGAGCAGCAGCATCTCGGCCTTCATGGACGGATCGTCAGGCGGAATGACTTTTTCGGTGAAGTCCAGGCCGGCCAGTTTGGCCGTGAGCCAGCCGCGCAAGGCCCATGCACCGTAGTTCTTGCTGCTGATCGTGAGAACCGCTTTGGCCATGGCTTGCTCCTGGGGTATGTCCACAACCTGTGCAAGGGCTGTGCCAGAAAAGTGCGTGCGCTGTACGCCGGTTGGCCCGCAACTTGCCTGCAAGCCTGTCAACCGCCGAAGGAAAACCATGTTGTATCAGGCCTACCAGCTCCAGTCCGACCTGATGTCGCCGCTTCGCCTGATGGCCCAGGGCCTGGGCGCGTCGCTCTGGCTGCAGAACACCGAGCGCAGCATCACCCGCCGCATGGCCGCCGCCAGCGAAGTCATCTCGCGCATGCGCCTGACCCACAGCAGGCCGGCTTACGGAATCAGCTCGGTCATGGTGGACGGCGAAGCCACACCGGTTGAGGAGGAAGTGGTCGCCACCCTGCCCTTCGGCAGCCTGCTGCATTTCAAAAAACCGGTGTCCGGCGGCCGCCATCACCCGCCGGTGCTGCTGGTGGCGCCGCTGTCGGGCCACTTCGCCACCCTGCTGCGCGAAACCGCCCGCACCCTGCTGCAGGACCACGACGTCTACATCACCGACTGGCACAACGCCCGCGATGTCTCGCTCAAACACGGCGCTTTCGGTCTGGACGACTACATCGAACACATGATCAGGTTCATCGAGGCGATTGGCCCCGGCACGCATGTGGTGGCGGTGTGCCAGCCCTGCGTGGCGGCGCTGGCGGCGACTGCGGTGATGGCCGAGGACGACCACCCGGCCCAGCCGCGCAGCCTGACGCTGATGGCCGGCCCGGTCGATTGCCGCGTCAACCCGACCGGCGTCAACACGCTGGCGACCAGCAAGCCGATTGAATGGTTCGAGAAAAATCTGATCAGCCATGTGCCGATGCCACACGCCGGCTACATGCGCCGCGTCTACCCCGGTTTTGTGCAGCTCAGCGCCTTCCTGAGCATGAACCTGGACCGCCACAAAAAATCGTTCCAGGACCTGTACCAGCACCTGGTGGACGGCGACATCGACAAGGCCAACGTGATCCGCGTGTTCTACGAGGAGTACCTGGCCGTCAACGACCTGCCGGCCGAGTTCTACCTCGAGACGGTGGAAAAAGTTTTTCAGACCTACGACCTGCCGCTGGGCAAGCTCACCTACCGGGACCGCATCGTCAAACCCGCCGCCATCCGCCGCACCGCGCTGATGACGGTGGAAGGCGAACGCGACGACATCTGCGCCGTCGGCCAGACGGTGGCCGCGCTGGACCTGTGCAGCAGCATCCGCCCCTACATGAAGACGCACCACATCCAGACCGGCGTCGGCCACTACGGCGTGTTCAGCGGCCGCAAGTGGAACCAGCAGATCTACCCGCGGGTTCGGGAGATGATTCATGCAAGTTTGGGGTGATGTGAGAGTCAAATAGGGCTCTAGACCATGTCTGGTATGCGTGAGCAGCTATTGAATTCATAGCAAATTCCTCGCATGCACTGTCAGTCTTAAGCTGACCTGGGAGCCATGTCTGCGTGCTCGTGCTGTCAGGTATGCCTGCTGGCCGGGTCTCGCCCCGGCGGGCGACTCACTTTCTCTTGCGT
>JAZKIE010000072.1:0-2843 GCA_040385025.1 Pseudomonadota bacterium
ATGTTTTTGCGCGACAACAAGGACGACAGCGATTTTTCCGCCTTCATGTCGATCTGGTTTTTTGAAGAGCAGAAACATTCGCTGGTGCTGATGGAGTATCTGCGGCGCTTTCGCCCCGACCTGGCGCCGACTGAAAAAGAACTGCACGAAGTGCGTTTTGAGTTTGAGCCGGCCCCCGCGCTGGAAACACTGATGCTGCATTTTTGCGGCGAAATCCGGCTCAATCATTGGTACCGCCGCGCCAGCGAGTGGCATACCGAGCCGGTCATCAAGCAGATCTACACGCAGCTCAGCCAGGACGAGGCGCGCCACGGCGGCGCCTACCTGCGCTACATGAAACGCGCCATCAACAACTTCGGCAACGATGCCCGGGCCGCCTTCACCAAGGTCGGTGTGTTGATGGCCAGTGCCCGCCGCACCGCGCAGGCGCTGCACCCGACCAATCTGCACGTCAACAAGGACTTGTTCCCGCGCGACACCATCCAGTCGCGCCTGCCCAACCCCGAGTGGCTGGAACACTGGCTGGACAAGCAGATCAACTTCGATGCAGTCTGGGAAGGCAAGGTCGTTGAGCGCATCCTGCACAACATGAGCCTGCTGATGAACCAGAGCTTCAAGACCGTGCAGGAGCTCAACCGTTACCGCAAGGAGTTGAGCCGGGAAATCGCGGCCACCATCGCGGCGAAACCGGCGGCCAACGGCACCTGATGCCGGACCTGCGCTGGCCCAGCGCGTCGGGCGGCCGCAGCCGCGTCGTCGCCCGGGGTGCGCAGGTGTTTGCGGTGGCCAATGCCACGGATGCCGGACTTGATTTCGGCGCGCAGCTGGCGCAAACCCTGAGCATGCTGGATGCCCACCTCGCGCATGTCGGCACGTCGCGCGCCAGCTTGCTGAGCGTGCAGATTTTCCTGACCGACCTGGGCCACAAAAAACAGCTTGATCTCGCCTGGCGCGAATGGATTGGTGATGACAGTACCACCTGGCCCCAGCGCGCCGTGGTGGGCGCGCAGCTCGACGGTGGCTTGCTGGTTGAAATGGTGGCTGTTGCCTTCCGTTAAAGTGGCGTGATGCAAGCCGCATCCCCCCCTGACCGGTTTACCCGGAAAATCGTTTCACGCGCAGAAGCGGCGCAGCGCATGCGTGACCTGCCTGCGCCAGTCGTTTTCACCAATGGCGTGTTTGACGTGCTGCACAGAGGGCATGTCAGCTACCTGGCCGACGCGCGTGCGCTGGGCGGCAGCCTGGTGGTGGCGCTCAACACCGATGCCTCTGCCCGCCGCCTTGGCAAGGGCCCGGACCGGCCCCTGAACAACGAAGAGGATCGCGCCGTGGTGATGGCTGCGCTGCAAGCCGTCAGCCTGGTCACCTGGTTTGACGAGGACACGCCGCTGGCGCTTGTCGACGAACTCCGGCCCGACATCCTGGTCAAGGGCGGCGACTACGACATGCGCACGCTGGCCGAGACGGCGCTGGTGGAAAGTTATGGCGGCAAGGCGCTGGCGCTGTCCTTTGTGGATGGCTATTCGACCAGCGCCCTGGTGAAAAAAATCCGGCAGACCTCCTGAGCCGGGGACCGCCAGCTCTCTTCCTGGCCCTGCTTTCGCTATCAAATTGGTAGCTGTTGGCGCAAGAAAGACCTAGGCTGGAGCCATGTTCGCCTCTTAAACCGGCTTGGCGCCGGTGTCCAGCCGCAAATCCGGCGCCGCCTCGGGCGCAGGTGTTTTGCGACCGCGCAGCCTGTCGACCACGCGCTTGAACCCTTGCTCCAGATCGTCCACATAGGTAAACACCGCCGGAATGACCAGCAGGCTCAGGAAGGTCGAGGTGATCAGGCCGCCGATGACGGCCACTGCCATCGGTGAGCGAAAGCTGCTGTCGGCCGAGCCCCAGCTCAGCGCAATCGGCAACATGCCTGCGCCCATGGCGATGGTGGTCATGACGATCGGCCGGGCCCGTTTGTGGCAGGCATCCAGCAGCGCATCCAGGCGCGACATCGGTTGCTGCGCGGGCTGGCTTTCGGTGGCCGCGCGCCCGCGCCTGGCCTCGATGGCGTATTCCACCAGCAAGATGGAGTTCTTGGTCGCCACGCCCATCAACATGATCAGGCCAATCAGCGAGGGCATGGAAAACGACTTGTCCGCGATCAGCAGGCCGACAAAGGCGCCGCCCAGCGACAAGGGCAGTGCCGCAAGAATCGTCACCGGGTGCAGGAAGTTCCTGAACAGCAGCACCAGCACGATGTAAATGCAGAGCACACCGGTGAGCATGGCCAGGCCGAAACTGGCAAACAATTCGCCCATCACTTCGGCGTCGCCAATCACCACCTGTTTCACGCCTGCAGGCAGGTTCACGATGGCAGGCAGTTTTTCCACGGCTGCGCTCACGTCGCCAAGCGCCAGCCCGGAGAGTTCGACCTCAAACTGCACGTTGCGGGACCGGTTGAAGCGGTCAATCACCGCCGGGCCGCCGGCCATCTCGACCTTGGCCACCTGGCCCAGCATGACGGGCCCGACACCCGGCTTGGTGCTGGGCACCATCAGGCGTTCCAGCGTGGCCAGGTCGGACTTGGCATCGTCGGCCAGCCGGACCACGATGGGGACCTGGCGCTGCGACAGGTTGAGCTTGGGCAGCGCGGCGTTGTAGTCGCCCACCGTGGCGATACGCAGCGTCTCGCCGATCGCGGCGCTGGTGACGCCCAGATCGGCCATGCGCGCAAAGTCGGGCCGCACCGTCACCTCGGGGCGCACCAGCGAGGCACTGGAGGCGACCGAGCCGAGGCCGGGAATGGTGCGCAGGTCTTTTTCCAGCGCCGCTGCCGCAGTGGCCAAGGCCACTGGGTCTTC
>JAZKIE010000072.1:2943-7256 GCA_040385025.1 Pseudomonadota bacterium
TCGGGCGGGACAAAACCGGTGGGCAGCAGCGGAATCAGCATCAGGGAGCCGATGAAAAAGGCACCGGCCGCCAGGCTGGTGATGAAGCGGTGCTGAATGCACCAGCTGCTGGCGCGCATGTACCAGCGCATCACCGCACCGTCTTTTTCAACATAGTTGACGATGGGTTTGAGGATGTAGGCGGCCATCATGGGCGTGAGCATGCGCGCCACCACCAGCGAGGCAAACACGGCGAGCGCTGCGGTCCAGCCAAACTGCTTGAAGAACTTGCCGGCGATGCCGCTCATGAAAGCGGTGGGCAAAAACACGGCAATCAGGGTGAAGGTGGTCGCGATCACGGCCAGGCCAATTTCATCGGCGGCTTCCATCGCCGCCTGGTACGGTGTTTTGCCCATGCGCAGGTGACGCACGATGTTTTCCACCTCCACAATCGCGTCGTCCACCAGAATGCCGATCACCAGGCTGAGCGCCAGCAGGGTCACGATGTTGATCGAGAAACCGAGGTAGTTCATGCCGATAAAGGCCGGAATCACCGACAGCGGCAAGGCGACCGCCGACACAAAGGTGGCGCGCCAGTCGCGCAAAAACAGCCAGACCACCAGCACCGCCAGCAAGCCGCCTTCAATCAGCAGGGTCAGCGAGGCGCTGTACTCTTCTTCCACCGGGGTCACAAAGTCAAAGGCCTCGGTCAATTCGATGTCGGGGTGGCTGAGCTGCAGGGTTTTCAGGGCCGCGCGCACGCCGCGGCCGGCTTCAACCTCGCTCGCGCCCTTGCTGCGCGCGACTTCAAAACCCACCACGGGCACGCCGTTGAGCAGCGCGGTCGAGCGTTGCTCGGCGATGGTGTCCTGCACATCGGCGACCTGGCCCAGGCGCACCTTGCGGCCGTCGCCCACCGCCAGCTCCAGCGACGCCAGCTCGGCCGCCGATTTGACGGTGGCCAGCGTGCGCACCGGCTGCTCGCTGGTGCCCAGGTCGGTGCGGCCACCGGCGGTGTCCATCTGCACCTGGCTGAGCTGGCGCGAAATGGTGGAGGCACTGACACCCAGCGCGGCCATCTTGGCCGTGTCCAGCGCAATACGCACCTCGCGGGCGACGCCGCCCACGCGGGTGACGGCGCCCACACCGGGCACGGCCAGCAGGCGGCGCGTCAGGGTGTCGTCGACAAACCAGGACAGGGCCTCGTCGTCCATCGCCTTGCTGCGGATGGTGTAGGCCAGCACCGGGGACGCCGCCAGATTGACTTTGCTGACGATGGGGTCGCGCACGTCGGAGGGCAGGTCGGCGCGCACCTGCTGCACGGCCGAGCGCACTTCATCGAGCGCTTCCTGGGTGGATTTTTCGAGGCGAAACTCGGCCGTGATGGTGGCCGCGCCGTCCTGCACCTTGGTGTAGATGTTCTTCAGGCCCTGCAAGGAGGCAATGGCGTTTTCGAGCTTGCGGGCGACATCGGTCTCCAGTTGGGCCGGCGATGCGCCCGGCAAGCTGGCCGAGATCACGATGTTGGGCACATCGAGGTCCGGAAAGTTCTGCACCTTCATGCTCTGGTAGCTGAGCACGCCGGCAAAACACAGCATCACAAAAAACATAATCGCGGGAATCGGGTTGCGGATGCACCAGGCGGAAACATTCATGCTTTTCTCCGGCAATCTGCTATTTATTTGCTAGCTGCTTGCGCAGGAGGGGTAAGGGCTACAGGCCTGCTGGGCTCTGAAGCCGGGGCTGCCGCCGCGACCAGCGCCACGGTGTCGCCGTCGGCCAGAAAGGCCGCACCACCGGCCACATAACGCTCACCGGCCTGGGCCCCCTGGGTGATCTCCACGGCGTCGCCGAGACGGCGGCCGGTTTGCAGCTTGACCTGCGCGACCTTGTTGCCGGGCTCAATGCGCATCGCATAGGTAAAACCATCGCGCAGCACCAGCGCCTGCTGCGGCAGTGTCAGGGCATCGGTCGCGCCCAGTTCAAACTCGCCCTGTGCAAACATGCCGGCCTTGACGGCGGGGCTGCGCGCCAGGTCCACGTACACCAGCGCGTTGCGGGTCAGCGGATCGACCGTGGGCGCCACCATGCGCACCGTGCCGCGCACCTGTGCGCCGCTGGCGGCTGTCACCAGCGCGTTGGCGCCGGGCTTGATGCGGATCACCTCGTCGCTGGTGACTTCGGCGCGCCACTCCAGCCGGCCGCCGCGGATCATGCGAAACAGCTCGGTGCCGGCGCCCACCACCGCGCCCACGGTGGCGTTGCGTGCCGAGATCACGCCGTTGTCAGGCGCCAGCACCTGGGTGTTGCCGCCGCGCAGTTGCTGCGCGTCCAGCACCGCCTGCGCGGCGGCCACGCGTGCCTTGGCGGTCTGTTCACTGGTGTTGTACTGGTTGATCTGCTGCGTGCTCAGCGCGCCGGAGTTTTGCAGGCTGCGCGCGCGTTCGGCATTGCCTGCAGCATCGGCTGCCGTGGCCTGTGCCTCGACCAGGCTGGCGCGCGCTTGCGCCACATCGGCCTGCACGCTGTCGCCTGAAAAACGCGCCAGCACCTGCCCGGCCCGGACCGTGTCGCCGACATTGACCAGCACCTGCGTCAGGCGCAGGTTGCTGGACTCGGAGCCGATGATGGCTTCCTGCCAGGCCACGATGTTGCCGTTCGCGCCCAGCTTGATCGGCAGGCGGGTCTGCGCGGGCTGGACCGCCGTCACCGACAGCGCTGCTTTGGGCGCGGCTGCCGCAGGCGTGGCCTTGTCCCCGGATTTGGAGGAAAAAAGGGCGATCGCCCCTGCCACCACGGCGAGACCAGCTATCAAAATAATAGCGACTGGTTTGAGCTTGAATTTTTTCATGATGTTGTTGATTCAGGGGTGATGCGATTCAGGGCTGCTGTGAGGTGTTGCCGGTGGCGACGGCCGGGCCGCCAGGGCCTTCCAGCGCCGGCGTCCAGCCACCGCCCATGGCGCGGTAGAGCGCCACCCAGGCCGAGGCGCGTTCGCGCTGCAGGTTCAGCAGTCCGGTTTCAGCGGCCAGTTGTGTGCGCCGGCTGTCTTCCAGGTCGACCAGGCTGGCCAGCCCGTTTTTGTACAGCGCCTCGGTGCCGGCAAAAGAGGCGCGGTAACCCTCGGCCGCGACGCGCGCATCCTCGCCGCGGGCGGCGGTGCTTTGCAAAGTGACCAGGGCCTGTTCGACCTCGCGCACCGCCTGCCGGACCCGGCCACGGTAAATGGCCGCAGCTTCCTCGTAACGTGCCTGGGCGGCATCCACGTCGGCGGCGCGCCGGCCGCCATCGAACAGCGGCAGGCTCAGCGCCAGCGGGCCGATGGACCAGGTGGTGAAGTCGGTGCTCATGCCGCCGCTGCGCAAGTTGTTGGCCGCGACCGAACCGCTCAGGCTCAGGCGCGGGTAACGCGCGGCCTGCGCGCTGCCGACATCGGCGCTGGCGGCGGCGACTTCGCGCTCGGCAGTAAACACGTCGGGGCGTTGCGCGAGGGCCTGCGCCGGCACACTTGCTATCGAAACAGTAGCTGCTTGCGCAGGACCGGCGGGGGCTGAGGCCAGTTTTTGCCTCATATCCGGCTCCGCCATGCCGCTCAGCGCGACCAGCGCCTTGATGTCCAGTTCACACAGCGCCGCCTGCTGGGTGGCGCGGCTGTTGGCGTCGGCGGCACTGGCACGGCCCAGCGCCGCCGTGGCCGGCGCGGTGAAGCCGGCCTGGGCGCTGAGCTGCGCCAGCCGGCCGGTCTCCAGGCGCGATGCGGCGTCGGAGCGCGCCACGCGCAGCAATTGTTCGCAGGTGCGCAGGCTGTAGTACTGGTTGGCCGTCTCGGCCGCTACCAGCACGCGGGCGTCATGCCACTGGGCCTGCGCGCCTTCGTAACGCAGTTGCGCCGCGTCGCGGCTGTCACGCCGGCCGCCAAACACATCGAGCTCCCAGGCGGTTTGCAGGCCGACCTGGGAACTGGTGCCGACCGGCGCGGGCGCCGCGCCCAGCGGCTGGCTGCGGCCGCGGCTGACGCTGGCCGACGCATCGAGCGAAGGCAGCAGCGCTGCGCCGGCTGCCACCCGCGTGGCGCGTGACTGCTCGATGCGTGAGCGCGCGCTGGCGACCGAGGGGCTGACGGCCTGCGCCGCGCTGATCAGCTCGACCAGCAGCGGGTCGCCCTGCTGCTCCCACCAGCGGCCCAGGTCGGTCAGCGTGCCCTGGTGCGGCAGGCCGGCCACCGGCTGCCCCGCAGGCAGCGGCGCGAACCATTGCGCCGGCGGGTGGGTGGAGACCGTGGACGGCGGCGACTGCAGCGCGCAGGCCGACAGCAGCAGCGGCGTCAGCGCCAG
>JAZKIE010000073.1:0-7087 GCA_040385025.1 Pseudomonadota bacterium
ACTACAACCGGCGCCGCAACGTGCTGAGTGTGGGCCTGAGCCTGGTGGACTGGTAAGCTCCCGCGCCAGACAGACCCACCCCGGTGTTGATGCTACCGCGGGGTGTGAACAAGGCGTGCCGCGTCAGGCGGTTCGGGCGCGCGGCCCCTTGCCGCACGCATGGTCCAGGTAACCCTGGATGACCTTCTTTTCGTTCGCGTGCTTGGCCTGCCGCTGCTTGACGAACAGGTCCTTCATCGGCTGGCTCCGCGCATCGACGCTGGCCGGCGGGGCGCCCATGCTGGGATTAGCGACAAACTGGAAGCCGCAATCGTTGAGGTACTTCAACCCGTATTTCTTGAGCCGGGTGAAGTATTTGGTGCCGCTGTCGAACTCCTTCTGGCCAATCTCTCCGAGGTCGGTGAACATGTTTTGCAACTGCCACTGGCTTCCGCAGATGCCGGTGTTCAGCGTCAGCATGGCAATCACCGGGCTGGCATCGCAACCTTCCTGGAAAAATTCCTTGAATTTTTTCATGTTGCCCACCAGTGAACCCGTGCGCTTCAATTCGCTAGGCGCTCTGCTTACCCGGGGATCTCCCGTCACGACCTCGTCGGAGGGTATCTTTTCCTGCAGAAAGAGGACGCGGGCCTTGAGCAGAAACAGCTTGATGCTGGCCTGCTCCATCAGGCGCATCACGAACTTGATCACCCATTCCACCGCGCTGGTGATGGCGGCGATCAGGCCCTGCGCCCCCGCGGCAAGAAAAGCCAAGGCCAATTGAACCGCACCCTTGATCAGGGTCCACAGGCCTGCGGCAATATCCATGGTCATGCATTTTTCGATGCGGCTGGCCAGCAGTGCCGGGTGGCCGTCGGTGATACGGATCTTGCGGCGCTCGAGCCAGCCGCCCACCTTCATCTTGATGCCCTTGAAAGTCTGGGCCAGCCCCACCACCAGATCCAGCCCGGCGCTGACAAAAGGCACGGCCGCCTCGGCGCACTTTTTGACAGCGAACATGATCAGCGGCCTGAGGGTTTCCGTGCCTTCCGTGAAAGGATCCTTGCCCATGGCTTGCAGCTTGTCCATCAGCCACTTGACCAGATCCTTCACCAGGTCAACCAGGACATTGATGAGCTTGCCCATCAAGTCGTAGAAAAGGGCGCCGATCACGACTGCGCCGCTGATGGGGGCGAAAAGCACGGCCGTCACCGGCCGGTCGCCCATGGCTTTCAGCGCCTTTTTCGTGACCGGAAAGCCGTAGTCACTTTGGGCTGCGGCAGGCATGGTGCTCACGGTGTGGGTGGAAGCAGAAAGCTTGAGGTAGTTCATGTTGCCCACGGCGTGCGGCAGCCCCCGGCCGTGGCCGCCTGTCGCGCCCTGGCGAATGAGCGGTGGGGGCGCATGCCCCCCGCTGGCCCGGCCACGCGTGAGCGGAGGGGCCCCCGAAGCCGCCTTCGTGCTCACGGCCGTCGGTCGCATGACATTGATCTGGCGCGTGGTCGGCCCGGCCTTGGCAGCGCCCGGGGCCGTGACCATGCCGTGAACCTTGTCGGCGCCCATCTTGAACACGCTGTTGGAGTAGCCAAAGGCATCCGAAACACTGACGTCCTCGCCCTTCACCGTGAATGCCGTGATGTCAGACTTTTTCGGGTCTTTCAGCTCGCTGTAGTTGGTGCCGAAGCCGCTGGCCAGGGCGCCGCCAATCGCACCTGCACCTTCCAGAACAATGCCGAAATACTCCATGTTGATGTCGATGTTGGCCAGCAGGTAAAGCACGCCGTAACGCGAATGCTGATTGGAGATGTCCATGCGCTTGCGACCCGCCTCCGTGATCGCGTCGGGCGCCTTCACCTTGTTGTAGATGAACTCCAGCAGGCCGTTGCTTTCGGTATTGCGCTTGCACTTCTTCCACGACCCGCCATGCTCGCTGTAATAGGACAGCAGGGCGTCCCTCAGTTGCTGGCGGTACATCTCCTCGATTTTGTCGTTCGGCTGACTGCGGCTGTTGTACCAGCGCGTGTAGGCGGAATCGAGCACCAGCGTCGTTTCGCCGCGACTGGACAGCGTTAACGATGTGCGGTCCTTCCACTCGGCAGGGGTGACGATTGCAGGAACTTTCTTGGTGGCCATACAGACTCCGATGAACGTGGGGTGAAATCAGGATGTGATTGCGGTGGTGCAGGACTCGACGCTCTAGTCCTGACGGGATTCCTTGATTCCCAGCAGGGAAAAATAGCGGGCAATGTCGCCCTCTTCGCGAACCACCTCCTGCATCAGGTCGGCCAGCGACATCCGGCCCCAGGTGACAGCACGCTTGACAAGGTAGGGCGTGGGACTGTGCGGCTCGGCCTTCTCCAGGAAGGCTGCAACCGCTTCGAGCATGCGGTAGGCGTCCTCGCGGCTAGCGATGGCGCCTGAACGCAGCAACACTTCATTCACGGCGGGTGGGGTTTCGGTTTTCGGGGTCGCAGCATCCATGGCGTGATCCTGGTAAGTGGTGAGGGTCTCTGCAACCGGAGGGGCAGCAAGGGGCGGTGCCTGCTGGGGCCGGGGGTCGCGCCCATCGATCAGGCTGATGACGGCCCGCTCGATGCGCCGCAACATTTCACCGACACGGGTCACGCTGGGCGGGTTGGCGCTCATTTTTTTGTCGAGCAAAGCAATCAGGGCGTCCCACTTCGCGACCGCAAGCTGCAATTGCCCGCGCATCGCCACCAGGGCCAGCAGGTTTTTTCCGTTGGCGGCAGCGGTCAGTTCCTCGCGCGTCAAGACCGGCGCGCCCGAGGCGCCCGTGGTTTTACTGGCGTCGCCTTTTTTCTGATGATCGGCAATCAGTGCCTGGTCCCAATCGGCCAGGCTGACGGCCGGCGGCATGCGATCAGGCAGATGCAGCAGCACCAGGTGCAACTTCAGGGTCAGCGGCAGGTTCTCGTTGATCCAGATAAACGGGGCGACACGCGCATCGTCGTCGCCGTCTTCGATCAGGGGGTGGCCCGTGTCCCAATATCGCTCGACCAGCCCCGTCAACAGATCCGCCGCCGCATTGAAGCCCTCGACCTGGTGCAGGCGAATCCAGGCTTCGCAGAGCCAGGCCGCAGCCTGAAAGTCCTTGGACCGGCTACCCAGCAGTTCAACGCAGCGCGCTGACACAGCCGTCCAGTCGGCTTTTTTCAGCGGCCGCTCCCACTCTCCCATGGGCACACTGGCATCGTCTTCCTCGCGCGCTTGCCGAATACCCAGGTACAAGGGGTCATACCGCAGCGAGGGCCCCGCCGGCGCCGCACCGGCCAGGGGCGCAAGCAGCGCGTCGATGTCAGGAAGAAGCTTGGCGGATTCGTTCATGGTCCTGGCTGTTATTGCCCACTGAACTCTGGGGCGCGTGTCGGAAAAACCAGCGGCCAAAACACCGCGGTGCGTTTGCCCACCGGTGACAGCGACACCCGCATGTACACCCTGGCGCGCACTTCCTGCGGGGTCGCACGCGGGTTGTCCGGCGTGAAGCTCAGCGGAAACTCCAGCCGCAGCAACTGGGAACGCCCATCTGCCCGGCCTGCCGGATCGGGTTCACGCTGGCGCTGGATCATGCGCAACAGCGCCCAGGCATCGGTGAACCGGTAGGAAACCGTTTTTCCGTCGGCAGACATGTGAAGCTGCTGCGCATCATTGGTGGCGTTGACCGGCGAGTCCTTGGCCAGGCGCAAGGTCAGCGTGATCGGCATGCCGGGCTCCCATCGCAAGGGGCGCGGCGCATCGCGCAGCTTGAGGCTTTGCGAGCCGACCTCCAGGGTCCAGTCGATCACTTTGTTGCCCTCGATCTCGGCCGACTGGTTGGTCCGGAATTCAACCGCCATGTCGTAACCCGCGATGGCGCCTTCTTCCACCGGATACAGGGGCGCCATAAAGGCCCTGACGCGGTCAAACTGCTCGGCAAACCGGCGGGCAGCCTGCCCCGGCGCGACACTGCGGCTGCTGGCAGCGGTTTCTTTCAGCGTGCGCGACATCCGGTCAGAACTTTTGAGGATTTGCCCCACATCATCAAAATCTGCATCCGGCGCATCCTTGGCGCCCGGCACAGCAAAGGGCTGGCGCCCGGCCAGCAAGCGGTTGAAGCTGGTCGAAAATACCGCCCACTGCTCTTGTTGTTCACCGACGCGCAGTTCACTGCAACGCTTGAGCAAGGCGTTGTAGACCTGTAAATGTTTCTCCGCGAAATAATCAGCCGGCCGACCGCCAGGCGCCTTGCCGGCCAGTTTTTCCGAACAGTTGGCCCGGTCAAGATCAGCGCCTATGGTGACCAGGAATTGCTCGTAAACGACCAGACTGCTGTTCGGGTTTTTCAGGCGATAACGCTCCAGCTCGCGGTTGATGGCCTGCCAGCGCCTTGCCAGTTGCGCCTCGGCCGTCGCAGGGTCCAGTGACGCGAGGTAAATTTCGGACTGCCGGCCCAGGGTTTCCGCGCGGCTGAACTGCAGCGCCAGGGTTTGCAGCAAGCCCGGAGCGTCAGGCACCCCAAACGCCTGCAGCAGCGGGCCGCGATCACCCAGCCAGTAGCTGAAATCGCGCCCCCGGATGGCGTACAGGTCAGACTGGGTGAGACTGTCGTCAACCTGGCGCAAACGCGCTACGGCATCCTGCGAGATCAGGCTGCGCAGGTTGTCAGCCTTGCCTTTGGCGCCCAGCTCGGTCAGCAGGCCTTGAACCTTGATCAACCGGCCCCGCGAGGCATCGAAAGCCATCGCATCGGCCACCGCACCAGGGTCGGTTCTGCCACTGATCGACAAGGCGTCGATGGCATGGTCGCTGACCAGCCGGGCAAACTGGAAATTGACAAACGCCGCCACACTTGGGCGGGTGGCTGGCGGGAACTTCACCAGGCTTTCGCTCATGAAGCGCTTGTGCGCATCGCTCAGGGCGAGGGCCTGATCGAGCTTGGTCCCGTCCCATACCAGAATGCTTTGCGCCACGATCTCTGGAATCTCGCGATCACTGGGCGGCGTCATGAAAGACTGCGCCAGCAAGCCGGTCAATGCATCACGCAGGGCCTGCCGGTCGGCCGACAGCGCAAACCGCGCGTCTTTTTCCTGCCAGACGATGCCCGACTGCCCATCCACGCCAAAGCGGGTATAGAACTCGGCGCTGAATTTCTGGAACTCGTTGATGGCATGCTGGCGCGCCTGCTCGGCCGCCTCCGGACCCAGCAGGCGCCGGGACTGGGTGATACGCATCAGTGCTGCGTCATAAGCAGGGCCCAGGTTCAGGCTGGACTGCCTCATCCAGCCCCCTTTGCCCGCAGCCAGCAAGCTTTCCTGCTCCTTGATCGCGCCCAGCACTTCCTTGTAGCCGCCCACCGTCTGGCTGAAACTGGTGGTACGCGCATCCGGCGAAAACAAACGTGCACTCTGCGCCGTCAGCAAACGCTCGGACACCAGCAGGTCGTTGTTGGTGAACAGACGCTGGTCCAGCGCAACCACCCCTTTGCCAAGGCTGCAGCGCACCGCCTGCTGGATATGCATCACGCTGATCGCCGCTGGCGAAATACTTCCCGGTGTGTCGCTGCCGCGAAAAAAGCGGATGCTCTGCGAAATATTGCCGGGCAGTTCCGCGCCCAGCGTGTACTTGACCAGCAAGCGCAGGTCGTTGGCTTCGTTCGGACTGGGCTTTTGCAGCCGGACCATGGACACAATCGCCTGATCCAGCCGCTCAACCGCCGACAGGTACTGCAGCATGGCTGCGAACTCGGGCAAATCTTCCACGGCCAAACTCGCCTTGCGGGGCTGGCCAGCAATAGCCAGGAAGCCGGCGGGCGCGGCGCACTCACCGCCAATGATCAACTCGCCCGTGCTGGCGTCCTGGGAGACGCCTGTCATGTCGGCGGCGCGGGCGTACAGCTCGCGCCTGAGGGTGTTGATGGCGATCTCGCCGAATTCACGCTCGATGCGCTCTGCAACGCGCTCATCAAGATTGTCAAAAATATCCCAGGACCCCGGCATGAAAAATGTCCACGCCTTGTCGGTGCCCAGTTTTTCGATGGCGGCCAACAGCGACAGGGTTTTCGCGCGGTACCAGTCCGACGTGATGACCTCACCCCGCTCGCTGGCCCGCGCCCGGTAGCTGGCGTCGGTTTCTATTTGCGTCAGGGCCCTGGCCAACTCGGGGTTGCGTTTGTTCAGTTGAACCGTGGCGACCAGCAGGCCCACGCTCCAGCCACCCAGCAGCACCACGGCACCCCAGCGCGCGGCGCGGCTGAGCACAGGACGGCTCAGTTGCTGGCGGGACGGCCGTGCCACGCCATATTCCATGAATATCTTTTTCTCGAAAAGATCTCTCAGGAATGCCGGCTCGCGCATGAGCTGCGATACCAGCTCGGCTTGCTCCTCCCGCGTTTCACCTTCCAGCGCCGCCGCAACATCGAGTGCCCCGGCTTTTTGCGCCGACTCGCTGCTGTCGCCGGTCAGGTAAATACCGCGGAAGAAAAACGGCTCGTGGTAGGCGCTGGGCCGCATGAGCTCGTCCACATAAACCTGCAATTGCGCCCGGATCGCGTCGATGCGCGATGGCAGCAGGAAAAATTTCCCGGTCTCGGCGCTGACGGAGTCAAGCGCGAAGAGTTCAGCGGAGGTGTCCGAAACGGTTTTGACAACACTGTCCAAGGCCTCGCCGACCCAGCCGTCCTGGTAGGTGGTGGACAGGTCGTAGGGCGACGACCAGCCCAGGATGCCGGCCCGCATGGGCTCGGGCAAAGCCCGGGCGAAAGGCGAGAAACCTTCGATCTGGTCGCAGCCAGATACCATCACATAGACGGCAAAACGCATGGCAAAGCGGTTTTGCGCCAGCCAGAGCCGGCGATGCGCCAGCCGTGCCAGTTTTCCGAGCTCCAGCAGCGCATCCGGATTGCTGTCGAGCAGCAGGGCGGCGGGCACGGTGATGACCACCGAGTCAAAGGGCCGCTGCGGCCGGTACTTGCGGCACAGGCCGAGAAATTCGTCCCACGGCTTTTCGGCGGCATCTTCGTCGTCCGGAGAGCCCAGATAGGCGCCCTGCATGTCAATAACAATGCCCTTGTCGAAGAAATGCCAGGAAATGCCCTGGGCTGCCGCGGCGGAAG
>JAZKIE010000074.1:0-1238 GCA_040385025.1 Pseudomonadota bacterium
GCGGTCAAAGCGCATATCGCCAGCCGCATGCACCTGGCGCCCATCTTCAGCCGCAAACTGATGTTCATGCCTTTCGACATTGGCCATCCGCTGTGGGTAGAAGCGGAATCGGTGGACGTTGACTTTCACATCAGGCGCGTGCCCTGCTCCGCGCAAAAACCCCTGACCCTGGCGCAGGCGCATACCCTGGTCGCCAAGCTGCACAGCGAGCTGATAGACCGCCAGCACCCGCTGTGGGAGTTTTATGTGTTCGACGCGATCAAGCTGCCCTCGGGTGAACGTGTAGGCGGCTTTTTCTCCAAAATTCACCATGCGGCGCTCGACGGCAAGGGCGGTGTGATGCTGGCCAATGCGATGCTGGACATCGGGCCGGTGCCGCGCGAAGTAGCGCCGCCCGACCCGGCGCGCCGCGGCAAGACGGCGGCTGACCTGAAAGTCGGCAAGATGATTGGTTCGGTGTTTTCCAACTCGCTGGCGCAGGTCGCCAAACTGGCGAAGTCCCTGCCTTCGGCCGCCAGCACCCTGGGCAGCACGCTGGCCAAACAGTCACTGCAAGGAGACGGCGGCCGGCCAAAAATGCCAATGAAGCTGGCGCCCAAAAGCCCGTTCAACACCGCCGTCACGCAGGGCCGGGTGTTCGTCGCGGCCACGGTGCCGCTGGCCGAGTGCAAGGCCATGGGCAAGGCCGTTGGCGGCAGCTTTAACGACGTGGCGCTGTGGATCTGCTCGACCGCGCTGCGCAGCTACCTGGCGCAACATGACAGCGTGCCGACGAAGTCGCTGGTTGCGGCCATGCCGGTCTCCCTGCGTGAGGCGGGCGCCAGCGACGCGAGCGAACTCGGCAACCAGGTCAGCATGAGCCTGGTCGAACTCGGCACCCACATCGCCCACCCGCTCAAACGCATGAACGCCATCATGGCGTCCACCGGCAAGGTCAAGAGTTCGATGCAAAGCCTCAAGGGCCTGTTGCCGACCGACTACCCGTCCCTGCTGGCGCCCTGGCTGGTCGGCGGCGCGGCGAAAGCCGCACTCAACGCCTACGGCAAGACCGGCCTGGCCAGCCGCCTGCCCATGGTCGCCAACCTGGCGATCTCCAACGTGCCCGGACCGCCTGTGCCCTTGTTTCTGGCCGGCGCGAAGATCGTGAGTTTTCATCCGCTGTCCATCGTGCTGCATGGGCTGGCGCTCAACATCACGATCCAGACCTACGCCGGCCATGTGGACTTCGGCATCGTCGC
>JAZKIE010000074.1:1338-3629 GCA_040385025.1 Pseudomonadota bacterium
CCGCCGCCTAACGCCTGGTTGCTGGCACTGGAATTCCGCGCATTCTGGGAGTTCGGCGCCCTGCTGCCGGCCTGGCCGGTACTGGCCAAAGCGCCGCGCGGCGACGGCCACGGCGTCGTCGTCTTCCCCGGCCTGTCGGCCAACGATGGCTCCACCATCCCCTTGCGGCGCTATCTCGACTCGCTGGGCTACGCCACCAGCGGCTGGGAACAAGGCTTCAACTTCGGTCCGCGCGCCGGTGTGCTGGAGGCGGCCCGCGCCCAGGTCACACGCGCCTTCAACGACACCGGGCGCAAGGTCAGCCTGATCGGCTGGAGCCTGGGTGGCGTTTATGCGCGTGAGTTGGCCAAGGAATTCCCGGACATGGTGCGCGGCGTGATCACGCTGGGCACGCCGTTCGCCGGTTCGCACCGCTCGACCAACGCCTGGCGCATTTACGAGCTGGCCAGCGGCCGCAAGGTCGAGCGCGAAACCGAAAACTACGACCTGCCTGCCGCGCCGCCGGTGCCGACCACCAGCATTTATTCACGCAGCGACGGCATCGTGGCCTGGCAGGGCAGCATCCAGCACAGCGCCGCGCATAACCCGCAGACCGAAAACGTCGAGGTTGTTGCCAGCCATGTCGGCCTGGGCGTCAATCCGAGCGCCTGGTGGGCAGTGGCCGACCGGCTGGCGCAGCCCGAGGGCCAGTGGCAGGCCTTCCAGCGCAAGGGCACGTTTTTACACGGACTGATTTACCCGGACCCGGCCCGCGCCGCCTGAAGACTGGCCCACCCGGCAAAAAGCGCCTGCAGCTCACGCTGCAGGCGCTCTTTTTTTGATAGCTGCTCACGCCCGTCACATAAGGGCCAGAGGGCTAAAACACTTGAGACTCAGGCTGCCTCGGGGTATTCCTTGCGGTAGTTGGCAATACCGTCCGTGATTTCCTTGTGGGCCGCGTCCAGACCTTCCCAGCCGTTGATCTTGACCCACTTGCCTTCTTCCAGGTCCTTGTAGTGCTCGAAGAAATGCGCAATGGTTTTCAGGCGCAGCGGGTTCATGTCTTCAGGTTTTTGCCACTGCGTGTAGAGCGAGCATTTCTTGTCGATGGGCACGGCCAGCACCTTGCCGTCTTCGCCGGCTTCGTCGGTCATCTTCAGGATGCCGATGGCGCGGCAGGTCACGACCACACCGGGGATCAGCGGCACCGGCGTGATCACCAGCACGTCGACCGGATCGCCGTCGCCGCTCAGGGTCTTGGGCACATAACCGTAGTTGGTCGGGTAGTGCATGGATGTGCTCATGAAGCGGTCCACAAAAATCGCGCCGGATTCCTTGTCCACTTCGTATTTCACGGGGTCGGCGTTCATCGGAATTTCGATGATCACGTTGAACGAGTCGGGAGCGTTTTTGCCGGGGGTAACTTTATCGAGTGACATGGTCGCTTTTCGTTGAGATAAATAAAAGAATCAGGGTTCGTGTGATCGGTATTTACCCTCATTTTACTGATTCAAGCCTGACGCTTCGCGAAGTTGTCACGTTTTCGCGTTAAATTTCGCCAGTTGGCCAATCGTCTCCACGCATGTTGAGAGCAACGAGGAAGCAACGCAGCGGGGGCACCGCTAGCGTGGCGCCCCCTCCAAGCGAAAAACAACGTAGGAGATTTCTTATGACAGGCAACTCAGCGCTCATTCTTGCGCTCGTTTGCGGATTCGTCGCCGTCGGATACGGCTTCTGGGCCCGCAGCTGGATTCTTTCCCAGGACGCAGGCAACGCGCGCATGCAAGAGATTGCAGCCGCGATCCAAACCGGCGCCGCCGCCTACCTGGCGCGCCAATACAAAACCATTGCCATCGTCGGCGTCGTGCTGGCGATCCTGATTGCCATCTTCCTGGACGTGCCCAGCGCGATCGGCTTTGTGGTCGGCGCGGTGCTGTCTGGCGCCTGTGGCTTCATCGGCATGAATGTCTCGGTGCGCGCCAATGTGCGCACCGCGCAGGCAGCCACCAAAGGCATCAGCCCGGCACTGGACATTGCCTTCCGGGGCGGCGCCATCACCGGCATGCTGGTGGTTGGCCTGGGCCTGCTGGGCGTCACGGCCTTCTACTGGTTTCTGGTCGGCAATGGCAACTACAAACCCGACAGCAACCTGGCCAACCTGCTCAATCCCCTGATCGGTTTTGCCTTCGGTGCGTCCCTGATCTCCATCTTCGCCCGGCTGGGTGGCGGCATCTTCACCAAGGGCGCCGACGTCGGTGCCGACCTGGTGGGCAAGGTCGAGGCCGGCATTCCGGAAGACGACCCGCGCAACC
>JAZKIE010000075.1:0-2448 GCA_040385025.1 Pseudomonadota bacterium
CATCACTCATCATGCCGGCCTGCACCGGGCTGCCGCCGGGTGAATTGATCAGCAGGACCACTGCCTTGGCGCCTTCGTCTTCAAAGGCGGCGCGCAGCGCGGCATTGACGAACTCGGCGCTGGCATCGGCGCCGGCGGCGATCTCGCCCTTGATCTCGACCACTGCGGTATGCGGCGTGGTCACAGTGGTGGCGGTACTGCGGTGCAAGGCCAACCAGACCAGGAACACAAAAAACGCCAGCCAGGACAGGCGCACGAAGGTTTTCCAGCGGCGCGTGGCTTTTTGCTCGTTCAGGGCAGCAAATGCCAGTTTTTCCAGCGTGGCGCGCTCCCAGCCTGGCTTCAGCGCCGGATCGGTGTTGCGGTTTGCTATGTTTTCAGGAGCTGCTGACGCAGACCCGACAGGGGCTGGAGGCCGATTTGGATCGTAATCCGGATCGTCGTACGGGTCGTTGCGGTTTGAATCATTCATAACAGGTAGTTTAGAACTCGATTGCCTTCAGTTTGTAGGAGGTATGCCAGAAAACAAGTCCATCACGCTCGCTAAGGTCTATTTTGACCAGCCCGCCGTGGCAGGGGCCGCCGCTGCAGGCGCCGGTGTCGGGGCGGTAGGCCGCGCCGTGGCTGGCGCACAGCAGCCACTGGCCGCTGTCGTCGAAAACCCGGTTCGGTTGCCAGTCCAGCTCCATCGCCACATGGGTGCAACGGTTCAGGTAGGCGTGCGGCTTGCCCTCGAAACGGACCGCGAAGGCGCGGCAGGTCTGGCCGGCGTAGTTCACGTCGAAAGGCACGGCATCCCCGCCGTCGGCCAATTCACCGGCGCGGCACAGCGCCACCGCAGCGGAGTCGGCGCCGACGGCTTCAGGCATGGAGCGCCAGCCAGTCCTGCAGCTCGGCGACCGAATGCGCGATAAAACGCGGCTTGAGCACCTCAAAGGCCGCAAATTCATGCGCGCCGTAACTGACACCGACGCTGGCGCAACCGGCGTTCACTGCCATCTGCAGGTCGTGCGTGGTGTCGCCAATCATCAGCGTGCGCGCGGGTGTCACACCGAACTGGTCCATCAGTTCATGCAGCATGCGCGGGTGCGGCTTGCCGGCGGTCTCATCGGCAGTGCGCGAGGCATCAAAACGGCCTTTGAGTTCGACCGCCTGCAGCGCCTCGTCCAGGCCATGCCGGCTTTTGCCGGTGGCCACCGCCAGCTTGTGGCCACGCGCCTTGAGCGCGGCCAGCAGCGGCAACACGCCATCGAACAGGCTGATGTCGTTCTGGTGCGCGATGTAGTGATGCCGGTAACGCGCACCGAGCTCGGGGTATTTGCTCTCGGGAACGTCGGGCGCGGCATGGGCCAACGCCTGCATCAGGCCCAGGCCAATGACGTAGCCGGCGGCCTCGTCGGTCGGCACCGTGCCGCCCACATCGCGCACGGCGGCCTGGATGCAGCGCACGATGATTTGGGTCGAGTCGAACAGCGTGCCGTCCCAATCAAAGGCAATCAGGTCAAAGGTCAGCGGCTTGGAGGGAGACGGCATGGGTCGTGAAACTCTCGAGATCGGGGGGAAGCGCAGCGCGCAATTCAATGCGTTTGCCGCTGGACGGGTGGGTGAACTTTAACCGCCAGGCATGCAGAAACATGCGCTTGAGCGCGGCGCCCGGCGCATCTTTTTGCAAGGCCTTGTTGAGCTCGAAGTCGCCGTACTTGTCGTCTCCGGCAATCGGGTGGCCTTCGCTGGCCAGGTGCACACGTATCTGGTGGGTGCGGCCGGTTTTGATGGTGACTTCGAGCAGGCTGTAGCCGCCGCCGGGTGCGGCCGCCTTGATCTTGACCAGCGTCACGGCGCGCATGGCGTCGGGGTGCTCCTTGCCAACCACCTGGACGCGGCGCTCGCCATCGGCCAACAGGTATTTCTGCAGCGGTTTGTCCAGCACCTTTTTATTGGCCGGCCAAGTGCCCTTGACCATGGCCAGGTAAATCTTGTCGGTTTCGCGCTCGCGGAACTGCTCCTGCAGGTTTTTCAGCGCCACCCTTTTTTTGGCCACCAGCAGGATGCCGCTGGTCTCGCGGTCCAGCCGGTGCACCAGTTCGAGGAAATTCCAGTCCGGCCGCGCCATGCGCAACTGCTCGATCACGCCGAAGGCCACACCGCTGCCGCCGTGCACCGCCACACCGGCTGGCTTGTCGATGGCCAGCACATGGTCGTCCTCAAACAGGATGGGAAACTCACGCGAGGGTGCATAACCTCCGGCTGTGGACGCTGCGCCGTGGCGCGCAATCTCGACCGCCATGGCTTCGGCCTTCTGCTCGGCCCGCTCCGAGGTGCGTACCGGCGGCAGGCGCACCAGATCGCCGGCCTCGATGCGGGTATCGGCCTGCACTCGGCCCTTGTTGATACGCACCTCGCCGCTGCGGATGATGCGGTAGACATGGGTTTTGGGCACGCCCTTGA
>JAZKIE010000076.1:0-10427 GCA_040385025.1 Pseudomonadota bacterium
TGAGCTACAAGCTGCGCGATGCGGCCGGCCAGGCGCGCGAGTTCCACAACTACATGCTGCCGGTGAAGATGGACAGCGCCGAGTTCACGCCGGCACTGTTTCTGCTCGGTGTGCGCGAAACTCCGGCCCAGCCTTTCCAGTACCTGCGCATTCCGGCCGACGAGCAGGGCAGCATGGAGGGCTTTTTGCGGCTGCGCCGCGCGCTGGCCGAGCCGGTCCAGCGCGAGCGGGCGGTTCAGCGTTATGTGCGCCAAGCCATTGCGGCAGACCGACCTGATCTTGCGCAGCAACTGGCCGCCTCCGCATCGCGGGCCCTGGCGCTGTTCGCCGGGCCGGACCAGCCAGTGGGCCCAGGCCAGGCGAAATCGCCTGCCGGGCTGCAGGCGATCTCGGACTTCATGGAGGCCAATGTGCCGGAAGCCGAGCGCAACCGCGCCGGCGAGGTACTGGTGCGCATTCTCAATGGTGTGTTGTTCGAGCTGGCGCAAATGACGCGTGAGCAAAGCGGGCTGAAGCCCCTGCCCCTGGACGACAGGACCCAGGCCTGGATGGCGCAGGCCGTGCTGTCACTGAGCGACGCCCACCACTACCCCGCGCCCATGACGTTTGAACTCAAGGACTTCACGCAGGTGCAGGCCAGCGTGTTCCAGGTCACGCGCACGCCCGGCAAAAACATTGTTTACCTCGGTTGCGCGCTGCTGATCCTCGGCATTTTCGCCATGCTGTATGTGCGTGAGCGCCGGCTCTGGATCTGGCTGGCGCCGGCCGGCGGCGCTGACGCCGAAAAAGGACCAGAATCAGGCTCTGGCAGCCAGGCGACCATGGCCTTGTCGACCAACCGCCAGACCATGGAAGTCGACCGCGAATTCGAGATGCTGAAGACCAAACTTTTACAGGTGCCACGATGAACACCACCACCACAACCCTGAGCTCGCGCGGAACCGACGCGACCACCATCAGCCTGCAGGAAGGCTACTTCGCCAAACGCAGTCTGGCGGACTGGATTTTTGCGGCACTGGTGCTGGCCGGTGGCCTGTTCGCCTTTACGCGTTACCACGGCTTCATGGATGGGTACGAAAAAGGCATCCTGCTGGGCACCATTCCGGCGGCCATTGCGATGGGCTGGTTCTGGCGGCCGCTGCGCGTGCTGATGGGCGCGGTGGCGCTGTTCTCCCTGCTGGGCATCCTGTCCTACCAGGGTGACCTGGCGCGCGCCGAGCAGGTGTTCTGGCTCAAGTACTTTTTGTCCAGCCAGTCGGCCATCCTCTGGATGAGCATGCTGTTTTTCATGAGCACGGTGTTTTACTGGCTGGGTATGTTTATCCGCCAGCAGGGCGATGCGCTGGAGTCGCTGGGCAGCAAGCTTGCCTGGGTGGCCGTGGGCATGGCGCTGATCGGCACCATGGTGCGCTGGTACGAGAGCTATTTGATAGGCGCCGACGTCGGCCACATCCCGGTCAGCAATTTGTACGAAGTTTTTGTGCTGTTCTGCTGGATGACGGCCGCGTTTTATCTCTATTTCGAGGCGCAGTACAAGACCCGTGCCATGGGCGCGTTTGTGATGCTGGTGGTCAGTGCCGCCGTCGGTTTCCTGCTCTGGTACACGGTGGTGCGCGAGGCGCATGAAATCCAGCCGCTGGTGCCCGCACTGAAAAGCTGGTGGATGAAGCTGCATGTGCCGGCCAACTTCATCGGTTACGGCATGTTCTCGCTGGCGGCGATGGTGGCGCTGGCCTACCTGATCAAGCAGCAGGCCGCAGAGACCCGCTGGTACAAGCTCACACCGTTGTGGCTGCTGGGCGTGGTGCTGTGTTTTGTGCCGATTGTTTTCCGCAAGTCACCGGCCGATGTGGGCGGCGGCAACTACTGGGCCGGTTACCTGCTGGTCTCCGGGCTGATTGCGGCCGGTATCCTGCTGGGACGCAAACGCATTGCCGCGCGCCTGCCCTCCTCCGAGGTACTCGACGACGTGATGTACAAGTCGATTGCCGTGGGCTTCGCTTTTTTCACCATCGCCACCGTGTTGGGGGCGCTGTGGGCGGCTGAAGCCTGGGGCGGCTATTGGAGCTGGGACCCCAAGGAAACCTGGGCACTGATCGTCTGGTTGAACTACGCCGCCTGGCTGCACATGCGCCTGGTCAAGGGCTTGCGCGGCACCGTGGCATCCTGGTGGGCACTTGTTGGCCTTGCGGTGACCACCTTTGCCTTCCTTGGCGTGAACATGTTCCTGTCCGGCCTGCACAGCTACGGAACCTTGTAGCCGCCATCTGAATCCTTGTAAGAAGTGGCTGCGTATCCAGACTAACCGTCAAATCCTCACCAAAACGAAACAAGGAAGCAAGATGCTGATCAAGACCCACAACAGCGGTTTCATTCACCCGGTTTCCAGCGAGATCACGTCCCAGGGCATTTACCAGCAGCGCCGCGACATGATCAAGCTGATGGCCGGTGGCGCAGCCGGAGCCGCCCTGGCCGGCTGGGCCGGGCGTGAGGCGCTGGCGCAGGGCGTGGCCAAACCCGGCAAGCTGGCAGCGCTTCCCGGCGCGAAGTCTGGCGTGGCTGGTGCGGTGACCATGGAAAAAGTCACCGACTACAAGGATGCGTCCACCTATAACAACTTCTACGAGTTCGGCACCGACAAGGCCGACCCGGCCAAAAACGCCCATACCCTGGTCACCAAACCCTGGACCGTCGCGGTCGAAGGCCTGGTCAAGCAGCCGAAGACTTATGCGATCGAAGACCTGATCAAGCTCAGCGCGCAGGAAGAACGGATTTACCGCATGCGCTGCGTCGAGGGCTGGTCCATGGTGATTCCCTGGGTCGGTTATTCGCTGGCCGAACTGATTAAAAAAGTGGAGCCGCTGGGCAACGCCAAATACGTCGAGTTCATCACCCAGGCCGATCCCAAGACCATGCCTTTTGTCGGCTCGCGTGTGCTCGACTGGCCTTATGTCGAGGCCCTGCGCATGGACGAAGCCATGAACCCGCTGACGATGCTGGCTTTTGGCATGTATGGCGAAGTGATGCCCAACCAGAACGGCGCACCGGTGCGCCTGGTGGTGCCGTGGAAATACGGTTTCAAAAGTGGCAAGAGCATTGTCAAGATTCGTTTCACCGACAAGGAGCCCCGTACCGCGTGGAACAAGGCTGCCGCCAGCGAATACGGCTTTTACTCCAACGTCAACCCGAACGTTGACCATCCGCGCTGGAGCCAGGCGACCGAGCGCCGCATCGGCGAGGACGGCCTGTTTGCCAAAAAGCGCAAGACCCTGATGTTCAACGGCTACGAGGCGCAGGTCGGCCAGCTCTACGCCGGCATGGACCTCAAGAAGAACTACTGATGAAGGCCGCCAATGCGGCGCTGCTGCACCCGGCGGCCAAGCCGCTGGTGTTTGTGCTGGCCTTGCTGCCTTTTGCCTGGCTGTTTTACGGCGCGTTGACCAACAACCTGGGCGCCAACCCGGCCGAACACCTGATACGCGCCACCGGCGACTGGACGCTGCGTTTTCTGTGCATCGTGCTGGCGGTGACGCCCTTGCGGGTGATCAGCGGCATGCCGGCGCTGGCGCGTTTTCGGCGCATGCTGGGGCTGTTCACCTATTTCTATGTGGTGATTCACCTGCTGAGCTACAGCTGGTTTGACATGGGTTTTGACCTGCCCGAGATCATCAAGGACATCATCAAGCGACCGTTCATCCTGGTGGGCTTCTCGGCTTTTCTGCTGCTGACGCCGCTGGCCGCCACCTCCTTCAATGCCGCGATCAAAAAAATGGGCGCCAAACGCTGGCAGATGCTGCACAAACTGGTTTACCTGATCGCCGGCCTGGGCTTGCTGCACTTTTTCTGGATGCGTTCAGGCAAGAATGACTTTGCTGAAGTGGCGGTGTATGCCGTCATCCTGGCCGTGCTGCTGGGTTGGCGTGTGCGTGAATACATGAAGAAAAAACGCATTCAACCCATGCCAGCTGTGCGTGAGCAGCTATTAAAATAATAGCAAATTGAATCTGGTTCGCTTAAGTGGAAACCAGCTGCTCCTGCCGCATCTGGTCGGCGGCGGTTTCCCGGCGGCGAATCAGATGGGCCTGGGTGCCATCAACCAGCAGTTCAGCGGCGCGTCCGCGCGTGTTGTAGTTGCTGGCCATGCTCATGCAGTAGGCGCCCGCCGAGAGCACCGCCAGGCAGTCGCCGGCCTGTACCGCCAGCGCACGGTCGCGGCCTATCCAGTCACCACTTTCGCAGACCGGGCCCACCACATCGTAGGTGGCTTGCGCTGTGCTTGATGAGAGCACAACAGGCACGATGGCATGGAAGGCCTGGTACATGGCCGGGCGCGGCAGGTCGTTCATGGCGGCATCGATGATGCAGAAGTTTTTTTGCTCGCCTGGCTTGAGGTAGAGCACCCCGGTCAGGCAAACGCCTGCATTGCCAATCAGCGAGCGGCCCGGTTCAATCATCAGTTTTTTGCCGCCGTAGCCGCGCGCATCCAGCTTGGCCAGCAGCAGTTGCCACAAGGCATCCGCCGCGGGAGGGGCGTCCTGGTTGTAGTTGATGCCGAGGCCGCCGCCAAAGTCGATGTGATGGATGGGAATGCCCGCAGCCTCGATCGCCGCCACCAGGTCCAGCACGCGGTCCATCGCGTCCAGATAAGGCGTGGTTTCGGTGATCTGCGATCCGATGTGGCAGTCGATGCCGGCGACCTTCAGTCCAGGCAGTGATGCCGCATGGCGGTAGATGCGCAGTGCGTCTTCATGCGCCACGCCGAACTTGTTGCCCTTCAGGCCGGTCGAGATGTAGGGATGGGTCTTGGGGTCCACATTCGGGTTGACGCGGATGCTGACCGGCGCCACCTGGCCCATGGCCACGGCTACCTCCGACAGCACGTCCAGTTCAGCTTCGCTTTCGACATTGAAGCAGCCGATGCCGGCCGACAGCGCCTGTTGCATTTCCGCGCGGGTTTTACCGACACCCGAAAAAATGACCTTGCGCATGTCACCGCCGACGGCTTGAACCCGTTCCAGTTCCCCACCGGAGACGATGTCAAAACCGCAGCCGGCTTGCGCAAACACTTGCAGCACACCGAGCGAGGAGTTGGCTTTCATGGCGTAGCAGATTTGCGCATCGCGCCCGGAGAACCCCTTCTGGTAGGCCGCCAGCGCAGCCAGCATGGCGGCTTTGGAATACACAAACAGGGGCGTGCCGTGTTCCTGGGCCAGTTCTTCCAGGCTGGTTCCTTCAAGGTGCAGCCGGCCCTGCCGGTAGGCAAGCTCGGGGGCTCCCGGCAATTCCGTCACGGGCGCAGTCGGTATGTTCGGCAGGCTCATCGCGGTGCTGAGGTGGTGGGCGCGGCAGGTGGCGGCTGCGGGATGTTGGGTGTCTCTATCGGGGCGCCGAGGGTGCTGGCCGGGGTGGCCGGTGCGCCTGCCGTGGGCAGCGCTTTCGGCGGCGGCGGGAAAAACAGCGGGCCTTTCTGGCCGCAGGCCGTCAGGCCGGCTGTCGCGGCGAGGGCCAGCGCCAGCGTGCAAAAGCCATGAGCCGCGAAGAGGACGCGGCCACGGCCTAGAATTTGAGCTCGAATGTGGGATCTTGCAAACATGATGGGATTGTAATGACGGACCTTGATTATCTGGACCATGCGGAGGCTGCGCTCAAGGCCATTGAAATAGCCTGCGACCGCATCAACGACGAGACCGATGCCGATGTGGACAACCAGCGCACAGGCGGCATGATCACGCTGAGTTTTGCCAACCGCAGCCAGATCATCATCAACCTGCAAAAACCCCTGCAGGAAATCTGGCTGGCCGCCCGCGCCGGCGGCTTTCACTACAAGCTGGTGGACGGCCAGTGGCGCGACACCAAGGATGGCAGCGAGCTGTTTGCCGGTTTGTCGCGGTATGCCAGCGAGCAGGCCAGTCAGCCGCTGGTTTTCAGCGCACCGTCCTGAAATCGCCTAGTTTTTGAACAGATCCAGGATTCGTTTTCTTTCATCGCTGGGTGGCGGTGACTGAATCGCCGCGCCGGGCGGTACCGGCTGGCCCTGAACCGGGTTGTCCGCGCCCGCGCCGGGGGCGGGCTTGTCGCCCAGACCAACGCTGCTGACGCCCGAACCTTTGGCATATTCTTCGTAAAACCACTCCCCGCCGATATTGACCACGCCTGCAGGCGGCGTGAATTCGGTGACCGGCACGCTTTTGAGTGCATATTCCATGAAGTTGATCCAGACCGGCAGACTCAGGCCCCCGCCGGTCTCCCGGTCACCCAGCTTCTTGGGCGTGTCATAGCCCATCCAGACTGCGGCCGTCAGCGTCGGCTGGTAGCCGACAAACCAGGTGTCGATCGAGTCATTGGTCGTGCCGGTCTTGCCGTACAGGTCGGGCCGTTTCAGCGTGGCCTGGGCTTTGGCGGCAGTGCCCGTGCGCGCCACTTCCTGCAACAGGCTGGACATGAGGAAGGCATTGCGCGCTTCGATGCCGCGTACCGACTCATCCAGGCCGGGGGCCGGGGTTTCGATGACGGTGCGCCCTTTCTGGTCGGTGATTTTGGTGATCAGGTAGGGGTTGACGCGGTAGCCGCCGTTGGCGAAGACCGAATAACCGATGGCCATCTGCAGCGGTGTCACCGAACCGGCACCCAGCGCCATGGTCAGGTAGGCCGGGTGTTTCTCGGCGTCGAAACCGAAACGGGTGATCCATTCCTGGGCGTTTTTCGCGCCTACGGCCTGCAGCACCCGGATGGAAATCATGTTTTTTGATTTGGCCAGGCCGCGCCGCAGGCTCATCGGACCGTCAAAGGTGCCGTCGTAGTTTTTTGGCTCCCAAGGCTGGCCGCCCGTGACGCCAGCGTCAAAAAACAAGGGCGCATCGTTGACCACGGTGGCCGGCGTGAAGCCTTTTTCCAGCGCCGCCGAGTAGATAAAGGGCTTGAAGCTGGAGCCGGGCTGGCGCCAGGCCTGGGTCACGTGGTTGAACTTGTTCTTTTCGTAGTCAAAGCCGCCGACCAGCGCCCGGACCGCGCCGTTGCGCGGGTCGATGGCCACAAACGCGCCTTCGACTTCCGGCAGTTGCGTGATCTCCCAGGTGTTTTTGGGCGTTTTGGTGACGCGGATCAGGGCACCGCGCCGGATCCTGATATTGGGTGGCGCTTTGTCGGACAGGCCGGACTGGGCGGGTTTCAGGCCATCGCCCGTGATTTCAATGGTTTCGCTGTTCTGCCGCACCGCGACGATTTTTTTCGGGCCGGCTTCGAGCACGATGGCCGACATCACGTCGTCGTTGTCCGGGCTGTCAGCCAGGGCATCGTCAATGGCGTCTTCGGTTTCCTGGGGATCTTTGGACAGTTCGATAAACTTTTCGGGCCCGCGGTAAATTTGCCGCCTTTCATAATCCATGATGCCTTTGCGCAATGCTTTGTAGGCCACGGTCTGGTCGGCGGCGCGCAAGGTGGTGAAGACATTGAGGCCACGGGTGTAGGTTTCGTCACCGTACTGGCTGAACACCAGCTGGCGCACGGTTTCGGCCACAAACTCGGCGTGCACCCGGCCGGCGTCCGGCCCGGACCTGACCTTGAGTTGCTCGGCCTTGGCCACCTCGGCCTGCGCCGGCGTGATGAATCCGTTGTCCTGCATGCGGTCAATGATGTAGAGCTGGCGCGCCTTCGCGCGCTTCGGATTGCTCACGGGGTTGTAGGCGGACGGGGCCTTGGGCAGACCCGCCAGCATGGCTGCTTCCGCGATGCTGACATCCTTGAGCGGCTTGCCGAAATAGGCTTCCGATGCTGCCGCGAAACCATAGGCACGTTGTCCCAGGAAAATCTGGTTCATATAGATTTCGAGGATCTGGTCCTTGCTCAGCAAGTGCTCCAGCTTGAAGGTGAGCAGCATCTCGTAAATTTTGCGGGTGTAGCTTTTCTCCGTGGAGAGGTAGACATTGCGCGCCACCTGCATGGTGATGGTCGAGGCGCCCTGGCTTTTGGCGCGGCCCATGTTGGCCAGACCGGCACGGACCACGCCGATGTAGTCCACACCGCCGTGCGAGAAGAAGCGCGCATCTTCAATGGCCAGCACGGCGTCCTTCATCACTTTGGGGATGTCGGCAATCGGTGTCAGGTTGCGGCGTTCCTCGCCGAATTCCCCCAGCAACACGCCATCCGACGAATACACCCGCAAAGGCAGCTTGGGCCGGTAGTCCAGCAAATCGGACACATCCGGCAGGTTGGGGTAAGCCACGGCCAGGGCTACAGCCACCACCATCAGCACGGACACCGCACCAGCCAGCAACACGCCCAGCGCCCAGGCCGCGGCTTTCAGCAGGGCGGGCAGCCAGGGCAGGCGATGGGCGGTCGAAGTGCCGGTGTCGGAGGACGATGATTTGGAAGCCATGGAGGTCTAATGTAAGTGCGCGCCAGCATTATAAAAATTGCCCGTTTTCGCAGTTTCGGGGCGGACCGGGGTTTTCACATTTTGCAATTATCGGCGGCCAGGCGCTTGCTTGCCAAAACCATCAAAAGTAGCCAAAAGCGTCAACTTTTGACAACGGTGATAGTAAGCCAAAATAGAAAAATCCTTTGTCGTACAAGGACCTTACTGATAGCATTCAAGTGATTTCTTAAGTTTGTAGTGCTACCCGTTAGCCGTCATTTGGGGACTGTCTTGATCTCTTTGGGATCCTTATTTAACCGTCAATCGTCTGCCTTGCTGGGCTTGGACATCAGCTCGTCAAGCGTCAAGCTGGTTGAACTGAGCCGCGACAAGGCGGGTAACCTGGTGCTTGATCGCTGTGCGATTGAGCCCCTGGAGCGGGGCTGGATCACTGACGGCAACGTCGAAAAGTTCGACGAGGTGGCAGAGGCGGTGCGCCGGGTCGTTAAAAAAAGCGGGACCCGGACCAAAAATGTGGCCATGGCCTTGCCGGCATCGGCGGTGATCACCAAGAAAATCATCTTGCCGGGTGGCTTGAGCGAGCAGGAGCTCGAAATCCAGGTCGAGGCCGAGGCCAACCAGTACATTCCGTTTTCCCTGGATGAGGTCAGTCTGGACTTCTGTGTGGTCGGCCCCAGTGCTACCTCTGCAGGCGATGTGGAGGTGCTGATCGCTGCGTCGCGCAAGGAAAAAGTCAACGACCGGCAGGGTCTGGCCGAGGCGGCGGGTCTGAAGCCGGTGGTGGTTGATGTCGAGTCCTACGCATCGCGCCTGGCGACGGCACGTTTGATAGAAAACCTGCCGAACAAGGGGCTGGACACCATGGTGGCCCTGTTTGAAGTGGGTGCCCTCACGACCAGCATGCAGGTCATCAAGAATGACGAAGTACTCTACGAGCGCGACCAGGCGTTTGGTGGTGCCCAGCTGACCCAGCTGATCGTGCGCCAGTATGGCTTTTCTCCTGAGGAAGCAGAGAGCAAAAAACGCAGCGGCGATCTGCCCGATGACTATGCCCTCAGCGTGCTCAAGCCCTTTGTCGACAGCATGGCACAGGAAATCGGCCGGGCGCTCCAGTTCTTTTTTACCAGTACCCCCCACAACAAGGTGGATCACGTGATGCTGGCCGGCGGCTCGTCGGCCCTGCCGGGTTTGACCGATGCCGTGACGCAACAAACCTCATTTGCCTGCATGGTGGCCAATCCTTTTGAGGGCATGACACTCAGCGACAACATCCGTGAAAACAAGATGAAGCGCGAAGCAGCGTCTTACCTGACGTCTTGCGGTCTGGCCTTGCGGAGGTTTTTCCAGTGATTCTGGTCAATTTACTTCCCCACCGTGAAGCGGCGCGCAAACGCAGGCGCGAGGCCTTTTTTGTGGCCCTGGGCATTGCCGCCCTGACGGGCGGGCTGATTTGCGGGGCGGTGTATTCCTGGTATCAGGCACAGATTTCCGGCCAGCAAAGTAAAAACCTTTTCCTCAAGACCGAGATCACCCGTCTCGAGAACCAGATCAAGGAAATCGCCGGCTTGCAGCAGGAAATTGCTGCGCTGCGTGCACGCCAGAATGCTGTGGAAGATTTGCAGGGGAATCGGAATTTGCCAGTCTACTTGCTCGATGAGTTGGTGCGGCAATTGCCTGATGGCGTATACCTGACCAGCATGAAGCAGGACAACCAGGTGGTTTTGTTGACGGGGGTTGCGCAGTCCAATGAACGGGTGTCTGAGCTGTTGCGAAACTTGAGCAACAACAGCCCTTGGCTGACCCGGCCCGAACTGATTGAAATTACCGGCAAGGCGCTTGCGCTGAGTGCGCGGGATCAGCGACGGGTGTCCAATTTTTCGATGCGGGTGGCCCTCAAACGTGCGACCGACGTGCAAAAGGCAGGGGCCTCCGCCAGCCCCGCGGCGGGCAAGCCCGCACCGGCTGTTCCTGCGGCCGGCAAGGGCTGACGGCGTGGCCAGCAACAGGCACTGAATATGGCTAAAGTCAATATCAATTTTGCGGCGATTCAGAA
>JAZKIE010000077.1:0-1536 GCA_040385025.1 Pseudomonadota bacterium
GAACTGTCGCCCGCCACCACGATTGAAATCCTGGTGCCCGACTTCCGCGGCCGCGACGACCGCGCGCTGGAGATCCTGAAAGCCGCGCCGCCCGACGTGATGAACCACAACCTCGAAACCACGGCGCGCCTCTACAAGGAAGCACGCCCCGGCTCGGACTACGCCTTCAGCCTGAACCTGCTGAAAAAGTTCAAGGCCCTGCACCCCGACGTGCCGACCAAAAGCGGCATCATGGTGGGCCTGGGCGAGACCGATGAAGAAATTTTGCAGGTCATGCGCGACATGCGCGCGCACAACATCGACATGCTGACCATCGGCCAATACCTCGCGCCCTCCAGCAGCCACCTGCCGGTGCGCCGTTATGTACACCCCGACACCTTCAAGATGTTTGAGCAGGAAGCCTACAAGATGGGCTTTACCCACGCCGCCGTCGGCGCGATGGTGCGCAGCAGCTACCACGCCGACCAGCAGGCGCATGCCGCGGGCGTAGCGGACAAGGCTGACGCCGCGGTGGCCCTGACGGCACTCTGAGCCCCGACAGCGAGCTGCCTCCGGCGCCATGCCGGCGTTTATGCTTGCCGCCATGCCAGCCAATCTCTACGCACTCGGCGCGATCACCCTGTGGGCTACGCTCGCCTCGCTCGGGGTCGCGCTCAAACATGTCCCGCCTTTTTTGCTGACCGGCATCGCGCTGCTGGTCGGCAGCCTGCTGGCGCTGCCCTTCGTGCTGGCGGACCGCAGGCAATGGGCAATTCCCGCCTCCACGCTGGCGCTTGGTGTCTACGGCCTGTTCGGTTTTCACTTTCTGTTGTTTATCGCCCTGCGCCATGCGCCGCCGGTCGAGGCCAACCTGGTCAACTACCTGTGGCCGCTGTTCATGGTGGTGCTGGCGCCGCTGTTCCTCAAGGGCATGCATCTGCGCGCGGTGCATGTGGTGGCCGCGCTGCTGGGTTTTGCCGGTGCGGCGATTGCCATCCTCGGTGCGCGTGAGGGGGCGGCCGGTGGCACGGGCTGGGCCTGGGGCTACCTGCCCGCGCTGGCGTCTGCATTCATCTGGGCCAGTTATTCGCTGCTCACACAACGCGTGGCGACTTTTCCGACCGCCGCCATCGGCCTGTTCGGTGGGGTCTCGGGTCTGTTGTCGCTGGGCTGCCACTGGCTGCTGGAGCCGGCGACCGCCCTGTCCCGCGCGGACTGGGCGCTGCTCGCAGTGATGGGCCTGGGCCCCTTGGGCGCCGCGTTTTTCCTGTGGGACAAAGCGCTCAAACTCGGCGATGCGCGGCAGATCGGTGTGCTGAGCTATCTGACGCCACTGTGCTCCACGGCCCTGCTGATGCTGGTCAGCGGGCGGGCGCTGAGCTGGAGCATTGGCCTGGCCGCCGCGATGATTATTGGGGCGGCTGTGCTAGGGACGCGTGGCAAATAGTTTCGCCCGCCCTTAGGCGTCACGCTCCGTCCCCTGTCCGCCCTGGACAGTAGGACTGACTCCCCACTCCCAACCCCCCGCCCTTCCCTCGCCCCGCTGGGCGAGAGAAG
>JAZKIE010000078.1:0-4078 GCA_040385025.1 Pseudomonadota bacterium
GCGCGGTTCATCTCCTGCGTGCGGTGCTGCTGCGCCTTCAGCACAAACACACCTTCCTGCGTGATGCGGCTGTCGCTCAGGCACAGCAGGCGCTCGCGAATCTGCTCGGGCAGCGACGAGGCCATGATGTCAAAGCGCAAATGAATCGCGCTGGACACCTTGTTGACGTTTTGCCCACCCGCGCCCTGCGCGCGGATGGCGCTGAACTCGACCTCGCGTTCGTCCACCGGATATTTCGGCGCGGTGGACATGGCGAAGGCGGTACCGATCAGCCCATGCCGGCCAGCGCGGCAATCGCCAGCGCATAACCGGGCACGCCGAAGCCGGCCATCACACCTTTGACGACTGGCGACAGAAACGAGTGGTGGCGGAAGGATTCGCGCGCATGCACATTGCTGATGTGCAGCTCGATCGCCGTCACGCCCGAACCCTTGATTGCGTCGTGCAGCGCCACGCTGGTGTGGGTGTAGGCGCCCGCGTTGAACACCACGCCGGCCAGCGTGCCGTCCGCCTGGGCACGCCCTGCCTCCTGGATGGCATCGACCAGCACACCTTCGTGGTTGCTCTGTCGGAAGTCCAGCGTGAAGCCATGCGCCGCGCAGGCCTTGGCGCACAGGGCCTCCACATCGGCGAGTGTCTGCGCGCCATAAACGGCGGGCTCGCGCGTGCCGAGCAGGTTGAGGTTGGGACCGTTGAGGACGAGAACTGTTTTCATGGCGTCAGGCTTTCATTATCAATGGACAAGCAGGCAGGGCCTGCTGCGGAATCACGGTAAAAGGTGTGGCACGGCCAGCGGGTGTTGTGAACAGGGAATCATTCATCGCTCAAAGCCCGCGGGTCTGTTTGAGCCGGATCTGGTTCGGCAGCGGCACCGAACGCCGCAGCACATCCTCACCCAGCCACAACGCCGAGCGCTGCGCGCGCGCGGCCACGGTGGCCAGCGGCATCTGCTGGTAGTCGTCGTTGAAGACCTCGAAGCTGTAGTCGCCGCGGTAACCCAGGCTGTGCAGCCGTGTCACCAAGGCGGCGAGTGCCTCGCTGTGCACGCCTTCGCCGGGGAACACGCGGAAATGCCGGGCCGTGGCGATACGCTCCTCGACCGACTTGATCTCCGTCCACATGAAGTCGGCGAGCTGCACCAGAAAAATCTTCTCGGGGTCCAGCATGTCGAGGTCGGCCAACGGCGTGTTGGTCGCAAACATGTGGAAGGAATCGAAACCGAGCCCGAGGTTGGGCATGTCGGCCCGGCAGATCAGGTCCCAGGCCTGCGGAAATTCGTTGACGGTGCGGCCCCAGGACAGGGCCTCGTAGGCAATGCGGATGTTCATCGGGATCGCCAGCATGGCCAGCTTGCGCAAGTCCTTCACCAGCGCCTGGCTGTCGCCGGTGGCATGCACCGAGGTCGATGAACAGATCAGCAGCACGCCGCAGCCGAGCTGGTGGCACATGGCCAGCATGGACTTGGCAATGTCGATCTTGTAGTCGTGCAGATGACCGGACAGGCCTTCAAAATCGCGCAGCACCTGGAAGCCTGTCACGCGCAAACCGCTGGCGCGCACCGCAGCCACGGCGGCATCGACACCGCCAGGGTGGCCGACCAGGTCTTTGGCGGCCAGCATGATCTGGCTGAAGCCGGCATCGCGCACGGCCTGCAGCTTGGCCTCCAGCGGGCCGGCCAGCGAGATGGTGTCCATCCCGAAATCGTTGATGTTTCCGCTGTCGTGGCTCATGGTGATGCTCACGCCCGCGTATCGTGGACGAGCTCGAAACTCAGGCCACCCAGCCAGCTCCGGGTCAGCGCGCCGCGGTCTTCGGTGTGGACGCCGCGCGATTCGACAAACTCCACGCCGCGCTTGCCGAGTTCAGCCACCGTTGCCAGCACATCGGCTGTGCCCAGGCCGACACGCTGCAGACCTTCGTCGTCCTCCACATCGAGCACACCCGCTTCAGGTTCGATCAGCTGGATGTAAAAGCGCGAGGCTGGCGGGCATGGGCTCTGCAAAATCCGCCCCTTGGGCAGGATGCCGAAACGTTTGTCGGCCGGCAGCTCGCTGAAGCCGAACAGCTCGCGGTAAAACTCCGACCAGTCGTCGGCGCGGTCGTTGCCGATGTACTGCACCACACCGAAAAAATGCAGGCCGGCCACAGCCGGCGGCTGCGGGTCCACGCCCGGAATCGGTACGAAGTCCACGTCGTAAATCGAGAACTTGTCGTAGCGGTCGACAAAATAAATGCGGCTGGTGCCCACGCCGTGGACGGCCGGGATGTTGAGCTCCATCACCTCGACGCGGGACGGCACGGCCCAGGCGCCGCGGTCCAGCGCGCGGCGGTAGGCTGCGGCCGCATCGCGCACGCGCAGGGCCACGGCCGCAATCACCGGTTTGTCATCGGCCTCGGCACCGGGCACCGGCTGTCCATGGGCATTCACGATGATGTTGATATGGCCCTGCCGGTACAGCAGCACCTCGCGTGAGCGGTGCCGCGCCACCGGCCGGAAACCCATCATCTCCAGCACCTGGCCCAGGGCCTGCGGTTTGCCGGTGGCGTATTCGATGAACTCGATGCCGTCCAGCCCCAGCGGGTTGGCAGGCTCGGTGATGGATTCGCGGTCGGCCAGCGCGGCCGGGCTTGAGGTATTCATGGATGTCTCCAACAAAGCGGGTTGCATCACTTCGGAAAGCCGGACTCCAACGGTCCATCGCCGGACAAGCAGGCGCCTCAGAAGCACCCTGCCATCATAATGTACGAACTAGTTAGTTTTCAACAAATCCGGACTTACCCTTGAACGGCTCCAGGTCTCAGGCGCGCACAAAGCGCAGCACCATCTCGATGATGCTGTCGCGGCGCGCGGCAAGGGCCTTCACTGACTGGGCGTCCCGCTTGAAAATCAGGCCAAAGGTGTGCTGGTTGGACACATTAAAAAAGGTCAGCGCCGAGATCGAGGCATGGATGTCGATGGCGTCCAGCCCGGCCCGGAACACTTTGGCGGCCACACCCCGGTCGTAGAGCTGACGAATCGCCTGGATCGCCGGCACGTTGAGCTGCTGGATGCTTTTGCTCTGCGCCAGGTAGGCGCCGCGTTCCATGTTTTCGGTCATCACCAGCCGGATGTAGTCGGGGTTGTCATGGTGGTGGTCGAAGGTGAAACCGACCAGGCGGCGCAGCGCGTCTTCGGGCGGCAAGTCCTCCAGGTGCAACTCGGCCTCGATGGCGCGCATGCGGCGGTAGGCTTCCTCCAGCACCGCGATGTACAGGCCCTCTTTGCTGCCGAAGTAGTAATAGATCATGCGCTTGCTGGTGCGCGTGGCGGCGGCGATCTCGTCGATGCGCGCGCCGCTCAGGCCCTTGTTGGCAAACTCGGTGGTCGCCACCTCCAGAATGCCGGCCATGGTGCGCACGGGATCGTTGGTGCGGGTGGCTTCGCGCCGCAAAACCTTGTCTGCCGGTTTTGCAGCCTGCGCAAAATGTACTGCCTGGTTCATTCCCGGGAGTATAGGGCGGCAGTGACTTTGCAGCGGGCGCGTTGCGCATTCGCTATAAAATAAATAGCTGCTCACGCTTCCCAGTCAAGGGCTGCAGGCTGATTTGATTCATTGTTGTGCGCGGCAGCGGTGCGCCGCCAAATCGCGCACAATCCTTGGCAGCCCATGCAAACCCGTCACTTCCTTCAGTTGATTGCCCTGTCCGCGCTGTGGGGCGGCTCGTTTCCGCTGCTGCGTATTGCCAGCCCAGCCCTTGGGCCCTGGCTGCTGGCAGGCCTGCGCTGCGCACTGGCTGCGGTGGTGCTGGCGCTGCTGATGCACGTGTTGCGCCAGCGCTGGCCGGCGCGCGCAGCCTGGCCGCGGTTGGCACTGCTGAGCTTGCTGACGGTGGTGGCGCCCTTTGTGCTGTTCAACTGGGCCGCGCTGGTGATCCCGGCTGGCTACTCCGCGGTGCTCAATGCCACCGCGCCGCTGTTCGGCGTGCTCGCCGCCGCCGCTGCAGGAGAAGAACGGCTCAGCGGCCGGCGCCTGCTCGGCTGCGCCATCGGTTTCGCCGGCGTGGCGCTGCTGGTGCAACTCGGCCCGGTGGCTGTCAC
>JAZKIE010000078.1:4178-5786 GCA_040385025.1 Pseudomonadota bacterium
CTGATGTACTGGATCAGCATGCGGCTGATGCGCGAGATTCCGGCCAGCGCCGCCACCTCGGCGGCCTTCATGATCCCGCTGTTTGGCGTGGCCTGGGGCGGCATCTTTCTGGGCGAGCCGGTCACCTGGGGCATGGCGCCGGGCTGCGTGCTGGTGCTGGCAGCCACCGCACTGATCACCGGCTTCAATCCGTTTCGGGACCGCAAGCAGGGTTGAGCGGCCTCTCATCCGCTATTAAATTTATAGCTGCTTGCGCAAACCGGGTATGGGCTGGAAGCCTGAAATGCTTGTAAGTCAGGCGGCAGGCGTCGCCGCAGCATCGAGCCTGCGCTGCAGCCGCCAGGCCCGCCAGGCGCAAAAGGTGGCGATGGCACTGGCCACCGCGCAGGCCCAGTAGACACTGCCCAGCCCGTAGACCGAACTGAGCATGCCGCCAGCCAGGCCGCCCAGCACACCGGGCAGCCCGTAGGCGACCACCACGTACAGCGCCTGGCCGCGGCCACGCAGGCGTCCCGGAAAGTGGTGCGACAGCAAGGCGATACACACCGTGTGGTGCGTCGCAAAAGTCAAGGCATGCAGCATCTGCGCAAACACCAGCACCGCCAACACCGACGCGCCGGTGGCGGTCAGCCCCATGCGCAGCGTCATCGCCGCAGCGCACAACACCAGCCAGCCGGTCAGGCTGAAACGCGGCAGCCAGCGGCCCTGGGTGTAGAACCAGCCGATCTCGACCACAACGGAGACCGCCCAGAGGATGCCGATCATGGCCTTGCTGTAGCCAATGCTGTCGAGGTAGAGCGAAAAGAAGATGTAAATGCCGATGTGCGCCAGCACATGGAAAAAAGCCGCCGCAAAAAACCACTGCACCGGCCGCTGGCGCAGCACCGGCAGCACCGGCACTTTTTCCTCATGCGGACTCACGGCTTCCTTGAGGTCGGGCAGGCACCAGACGCTGATGGTCACCGCCAGCAGCGACAAAAAAGTCCAGGCCGGGAAATGCTTCATGCCGAAAAATTCGAACCAGGCGCCGGCCGTGAACACCGTGACCAGGAAACCCAGGGAGCCCCACAGCCGCACCCGGCCGTAACGCCGCGCATCAAAGGCCCCGCCCTGGCTGATCAGGTGCGCCATCGCGGCCTCGCTCATGGGCATCATGGAACTGGTGTGGGTGAACATCACCAGCAACACGGCCGTCAGCCACCAGATGCCGAAGCGCGAATCAAAGTCCAGCCACAGGCCACAGGAGCTGATCAGCGCGACCGTGGCGCCAAAACGCAGCAGCTTGACACGTTCACCGGTGTGGTCGCTGATCGCGCCCCAACCGTAAGGCGCAAACAGGCGCGTGGCCGCCTGCACCGACGTGAGCAGGCTGATCGCCAGGATGCTGAAGCCCAGCTCCTTGAGCCACAGCGGCAAGTAGGGATTGAAGAACCCGATGTGGGCGAAGTAGCTGGCCGACAGCGCCGCAAACGGCACCAGCTGGCGGCGCCGCGCGGCGGCTTCGGGCATGGCCTCAGGCCGAGCCGTTGATGGCCCGCATCGGCGACACCACATCGCCGCATTGGGCGCGATTCCGCAGCGCGTGCTCCATCACCACCAGCGCCAGCA
>JAZKIE010000079.1:0-1995 GCA_040385025.1 Pseudomonadota bacterium
AGCTCAAGCTGGCGGGCCTGGGCATCGCCTACAGCAACGGGCTCAAGCGCGGCGTGGTGGTCAACATCGACGCCACGGTGCAGAGCATCCAGCAGGCGCTGAAAGAAGCCGAACTGATGGCTGACTGCAAGATCGCCCGGGTCTACACCGGCATCACCGGCAGCCACATACGCGGCATCAATTCCAGCGGCATGGTGGCCGTGAAAGACAAGGAAGTCACGCAGGCCGATGTGGCGCGTGTCATCGAGACCGCCAAGGCCATCAACATCTCCACCGACCAGCGCCTGTTGCTGGTCGAGCCGCAGGAGTTTGTTATCGACGGCCAGGATGTGCGCGAACCCATCGGCATGAGCGGCATCCGGCTCGAAGCGAAGGTGCACATCGTGACCGGCGCGCAAAGCGCTGCAGAGAACATCATCAAGTGCGTGCGGCGTTGTGGCCTGGAAGTGGACCAGCTCATGCTCAACCCGCTGGCCTCCAGCCTGTCGGTACTCAGTCGCGACGAACAGGAGCTCGGCGTGGCGCTGGTCGATATCGGCGCCGGCACCACCGATGTGGCGATTTTTACCGGTGGTGCGATTCGCCACACCGCGGTGATCCCGATTGCCGGCGACCTGATCACCAGCGACATCGCGATGGCGCTGCGCACACCGACCAAGGACGCCGAGGACATCAAGGTCGAAAGCGGTTTTGCCAAGCAGTTGCTGGCCGACCCGGACACCCAGGTCGAGGTGCCGGGGCTGGGCGACCGGGGCCCGCGCATGTTGTCGCGCCAGGCGCTGGCCGGTGTGATCGAGCCGCGCATCGAGGAAATTTTCTCGCTGGTGCAGCAGGTGATCCGCGAGTCGGGTTACGAGGAGGTCTTGTCCTCCGGCATCGTGATCACCGGCGGCAGCGCGGTGATGCCCGGCATGGTCGAACTCGGCGAGGACATCTTCCTCAAGCCGGTGCGCCGCGGCATCCCGCGTTACTCCAGCGCGCTGGCGGACATGGTGGCCCAGCCGCGGGCCGCCACCGTGATGGGTTTGCTCGAAGAGGCCCGGCTGGCACGCATGCGCGGCCACCGTGTCTCGCAGAAGGCAGGCAGCGTGCACAACGCTTTCGGCAAGGTCAAGGACTGGCTGGTGGGGAACTTCTGATGAAAAAATTCCATGCATTCATTCGGCAGGCTTTGCGTTGCAGGCATTCAGGGGGCGCAGATCCCCCCGCATGACGCACTTCCTCCCAAGAACATCATAAAAATTTTGGCAACTGCAGTTTATTGATAGGAGGCTCACATGAGCATCGAAATGATTGAAATCGAAGAGTTCAACCAGGGCACGCAAATCAAGGTGATTGGCGTGGGTGGCGGCGGCGGCAACGCGGTCGAGCACATGATTGAGCGCAACGTACAGGGTGTGGAGTTCATCTGCGCCAACACCGATGCCCAGGCCCTGGGCCGGGGCAGCGCGCACAAGCAGATCCAGCTGGGCGGCAGCGGTCTGGGCGCGGGCAGCAAACCCGAGAAGGGCCGTGACGCCGCCGAGATGGCGGTGGAAGACATCCGCGAAGCGATTGCCGGCGCGCACATGCTCTTCATCACCGCCGGCATGGGCGGCGGCACCGGCACCGGCGCCGCGCCCGTGATCGCGCGCATCGCGAAAGAAATGGGCATTCTCACCGTCGGTGTGGTGACCAAACCTTTCGAGTTTGAGGGCGGTCGCCGCATGACCAATGCCGACCTCGGCCTGGCCGAGCTGGAAGCCAATGTCGATTCGTTGATCGTGGTGCTTAACGAGAAACTGCTCGAAGTGCTGGGTGACGACGTGACGCAGGACGAAGCCTTTGCGCATGCCAACGACGTGCTGAAAAACGCCGTTGGCGGTATCGCCGAGATCATCAACGTCCCCGGCCACGTCAACGTCGACTTCGAGGACGTGCGCACCGTGATGGGTGAGCCTGGCAAGGCCATGATGGGCACGGCCCGCGCCAACGGCCCGGACCGCGCGCGCATCG
>JAZKIE010000080.1:0-1999 GCA_040385025.1 Pseudomonadota bacterium
TCGATGAAGCCGACCTCGATCATCAAGAGCACGCTGGCATCGAGATCGCGGCCGCCAAAACTCTCGGCGAAGGCCTGGCGCTCCTCGCTCCAGGATTCGCGCAGGATGCGCTCGCGCATGATGTTGGCATGGCCGTGCCAGTAGATCGCGCGGTCCGGCTGCTTGAGGCTCACAGCGATCTTGCCGAGGCGGTCGCAGGCAGCCCAGCACATCAGCGCCGACGAGGTGTGTACCCTCGCACGCGTGCGCAACTCCCACATGCCGGCGTCGGGCTGGTCGTAATTGCGCACGGCCTGTTCGCCGACGGCTTCCAGCCGCAAAAATTCAGCCTCACCGGCACGGTGCAGCAGCCGGTGGTCGTGGAAGGCCTGGGCCGCGCCCAGCACCACATTGCCATAAACATCGTGCTGGAAATGTTCCTGCGCCTGGTTGCCGACGCGCACCGGGCCCATGTTGCGGTAGCCGCCCAGGTGACCATAGGTGGCTTCGGGCAGTTCGCGCTCGAGACCAATGCCGTACAGCGGCTGGATGTGGCCGCCACCGGCCTGTACCACCACGTTGCTGAGCCAGCGCAGGTAGTCTTCCATGGTGCCGACTTCGGACAGGCTGTTGAGCGCGCGCACCACAAAAAAGGCGTCGCGCAGCCAGCAGAAGCGGTAGTCCCAGGTACGCCCGCTGTTGGGCGCTTCCGGGATGCTGGTGGTCATCGCGGCGACGATGGCGCCGGTGTCTTCGAACAGCGAGAGCTTGAGCGTGATGGCCGCGCGTATCACCGCTTCCTGCCACTCCAGCGGCAGGTGCAGGCGCTGGCTCCACTTGCGCCAGTAGCTCAGGGTTTCTTCCTCGAACAGGCGCGCGGTGTCGGCAATGCCATCGGCCAGCGACTCGTCGGCGCCCAGCAGGAAGTTGTGCTCGCGCGTCAGCACAAAAGGCTGGCGCGACAGCAAATGGGCAATCGGTGCGTCGGTGTTCAGCCGCAGGGTGAGTGCGTCGCCGACGAAGCGCAGGTGGTTGCTGCCCTGGGTCACGGCCGGCCGGGTGCGACCCCAGTCGTAGCGGATGTCCAGCGAAACGCGGATGCGCGGCGCACCGTGGATGGGCCTCACGCGGCGCACCAGGGTCATGGGCCGGAAAAAACGCGAACGCCGGTAAAAACGCGGCGCAAAGTCGGTGATCTCAATCGCCTGGCCGCTGGTGTCGAACAACTGGGTGCGCAGCACCGCAGTGTTGTGTTCGTACCATTGTTTGCTGTGTGAGAAGTTCTCGATCTCGATGGCAAATGCGCTGCCGTTGTCGCTCGGATCCAGCAGGGCGTTGAAGACCGGGTCGCCGTCGAAACGCGGCAGGCAACACCAGACAATGCGCGCGCGTGCATCAACCAGCGCGCTGAAGGCGCAGTTGCCGATCACGCCCAGCGACAGCGAAGGCGGCGCTGGCGCTGCAAAGGTGCTGGCACCGTCGAATGCGGCGGATGTGGAAGAGGAGTAAGGACTGGAAACACTCATGAGGGCAGACTTTCCGCGCGCGACGCCAGGGAAGGAACAAGCGCCGACTGCAGCCAGGCAGCCATCGCCGGCACACCGGCACAGCGGTACAGCGCGCTGGTGGGACCGGCTCCGACCTTGACGGCGTACCCGCCCATGCGCTGGACTTGCTCAAAGCCGTCTTCATCGGTCACGTCGTCGCCGGCAAACACCGGAACACGCCCGGCAAACGGCGCTTCGACCATGAAGGCAGCAATCGCCGTGCCCTTGCTGAAGCCGGACAGCTTGAGGTCGATCACACATTTGCCCTGCATCAACTGCAGGCCGTTGCTTTTGGCCACAGCCGCCTGCATCACCTGCAGGCACAGCGCCTCGAGTTCAGGTGCGTTACGGTAATGCAGGCTGAGCGCCAGGTTTTTATGTTCAAGCGTGAGTGCGGGGTACTGCAGCAGCAAACCCTCGGCGGCCGCCAGCACATGGCGTAAATCGGTGGCTGGCGCGCTGATCATCTGACC
>JAZKIE010000081.1:0-1184 GCA_040385025.1 Pseudomonadota bacterium
CCGCAGTGCCCGCATTTCGGCCTGCACACCGGCGCCTGTGGCGGCTGCAAGATGCAGCACCTGCATGTAGGCGCGCAGGTGGCGGTCAAGCAGCGCGTGCTGGAAGACAACCTCTGGCACCTGGGCAAGCTCAAGGCCGGCAACATCATGCGCCCCATCGAAGGCCCGGCCTGGAACTACCGCTACCGCGCGCGCCTGTCGGTGCGTTTTGTGCGCAAGAAGGGCGAGGTGCTGGTCGGGTTTCATGAGCGCAAAAGCGGCTATGTCGCCGACATCCGTGAATGCCATGTGTTGCCGCGTCATGTCAGCGATCTGCTGCTGCCGCTGCGCGTGTTGATAGGCGCGATGGACGCCAAGGAAACCCTGCCGCAGATCGAGCTGGCTTGCGGCGACGACATCACGGCGCTGGTACTGCGCCATATGGAGCCGCTGTCCGATGGCGATGTGGCCAGGCTGCGTGCCTTTGCTGCGGCGCATCCCGGCCTGCAGTGGTGGCTGCAGTCGGGCGGGCCGGATACCGTCAAACTGCTTGATGAGGTGAGCGATGTTGCACAGCAACTGGCCTACGCGCTGCCGGCCTACGGCATCAGCATGCCGTTCCGGCCCACCGACTTCACGCAGGTCAACCCGCACATCAACCAGGTGCTGGTCTCGCGCGCGCTGCGCCTGCTCGATGTGCAGCGCGATGAACGCGTGATTGACTGGTTTTGCGGCCTGGGCAATTTCACCCTGCCATTGGCGACCCAGGCGCGCGAAGTGCTGGGCATTGAGGGCAGCGAAGCCCTGGTTGCCCGTTCGCGCGAAAACTATGCATCAAATCGGGCGCCAGCCCACGGCGGACCCGCGCTGGCAGCTACCAAATTTGTAGCGCGTAACCTGTTCGAAATGACGCCGGGCATGCTGGTGGCGGACGGCGCAGCCGACAAGTGGCTGGTCGATCCGCCGCGGGAAGGCGCGTTCGAGTTGTTCAAGGCATTGGCGGCGCTGCAGCAGCAGGCTGCGACAGGCGTGCCCTGTGACGACAGCGGCGGCCAGCAAAACCTGCAGATCGGCGACTGGACGCCGCCTGCGCGCATTGTGTATGTGAGCTGCAACCCGGCGACGCTGGCGCGCGACGCTGGTGTGCTGGTCAATGATGCGGGTTACCGCTGCACCTCAGCCGGCGTGGTCAACATGTTCCCGCA
>JAZKIE010000081.1:1284-2954 GCA_040385025.1 Pseudomonadota bacterium
TGACCTGAACATGGACTGAATAAACAAAACAAAAAGGACAAGGGGGCCATAGGCCCCCTTGTTTTTCGCTCTGGAGCGAAGCGGATTAATCGCGCTCGCCACCCATGATGCCCAGCAGGGCCAGCAGGGCCTGGAACACATTGAAGATGTCCAGGTACAGGCGCATGGTGGCGCTGATGTAGTTGGTCTCGCCGCCATCCAGAATCTGCTTCAGGTCATACAGCATATAGGCGCTGAAAATGCCGATCACGGCCACCGACAGGGCCAGCATGCCGGCGGTGGAGCCGACAAACACATTGATGATGCCGCCGACCATGACAACCATGGCGCCGACGAACAGCCATTTGCCCATGCCCGACAGGTCGCGCTTGATCACGCTGGCCAGCGAGGCCATCACGAAGAACACGCCGGCTGTGCCGCCCATGGCGGTCATGATCAGCTCGGAACCGTTGCGAAAACCCAGGATCATGCCGATCATGCGCGAGAGCATCAGGCCCATGAAGAAGGTGAAAGCCAGCAGCACCGGCACACCGGCGGCGGAGTTTTTGGTCTTCTCGATGGCGTACAGGAAACCGAAGGCGCCGCCCAGGAACACGATCAGGCCCAGGCCGCCGGTCAACGACGCGGTGATGCCCGTGGCAACGCCGACCCAGGCGCCCAGCACGGTGGGCAACATGCTCAGTGCCAGCAGCCAGTAGGTGTTGCGCAAAACCCGGTTGCGCTGCTCGGCAGAGGCAACGTAGCCATGGTCCAGTGTTTGAACATTGTCATTCATGAGTCATCTCCATCAGAGACCTGCATATGCAGGTACTTTTATTTTAGGGGCCATACATGACTTTTCAAGCAATGCCCCTTTGAACTGCCTACTTTTTGTCAGGGTTCTACAGGTTTGGATGCGTGCAATGGCGTGGCGGGAGCGCACAAAACTTGCGTATGCTTGGTGTTTGCCTCAACAAAACCTCTGGAACTGACATGAAAACAAAACCAACGCTTGAATTCGCCGACGTGCAGGCCATTGCGGCAGCAGCGACGGCCGAAGCCCTCAAGAACAACTGGGCGGTGACGATTGCCGTGGTGGATGACGGCGGCCATTTGCTGCATTTGCAGCGCCTGGATGGCGCGGCACCGATCTCGGCCCACATCGCCCCGGCCAAGGCCAACACTGCGGCGCTGGGACGGCGTGAAAGCCGGATCTATGAAGAGATGATCAACGGTGGCCGCGTTTCCTTCCTGAGCGCGCCCGAGCTCAAGGGCCTGCTCGAAGGCGGCGTGCCCATCATGAAGGACGGCCAGTGCCTGGGCGCGGTTGGCGTCAGTGGCGTGAAGTCCAGCGAAGATGCGCAGATCGCACGTGCCGGCATGGCGGCGATCGGACTGTAAGTCTTTGCCGGGCAGGCGCTGTTTGCTATCGAATAGATAGCTGCTTGCGCTTTTAGGGCATGGGCTGGCGCCCGATTCGGCATTAGAAAACCGACCCTCAGGTCGGTTTTTGCATGGGGCGTGGAGAAAAAAAGCCTGGCTAATGCCTGGGCACGCATGCCCAGGTCTGGCTGGCAAAAAACGATCTGTGAGGCCTGGTTGGGCCTCGGATCGCCCCACGATGAAACTGTGTGTCGCGCTGCCTATTTGGTCAGGATCAGCTTGCCCAGGCGCGTGGCCTGCAGGCGGTA
>JAZKIE010000081.1:3054-4376 GCA_040385025.1 Pseudomonadota bacterium
CGCCAGCCCGGACAGCCCGCAAATGAAAACGCCTGGCCACCTTGCGGTGCCAGGCGTCAGACCCGTGAGGGCGTGGAAGGCGTTCAGGGGGTGTCGGGTTCGGTGATGAAACCGATCTTGCGCAGGCCGGAGACCTGGGCGGTTGCCATCGCCTGGGCCACACGTTCATAACGCACGGCCTTGTCGCCGCGGATGTGCAGCTCGGGCTGCGGGTTCTGCGCAGCGGCTGTCTGCATGCGTGGTGCCAGCTCCTTGTCGTCTATCGGCGCCTCGTTGATGTAATAAGTGCCCTGGGCGTCCACCGTCAAACGCATGGTTTCGGGCTTGGCGTCCTGCGCCTCGTTGGTGGCGCGCGGCAGGTCAATATTGACCGAGTGTTTCATCACCGGCACGGTGATGATGAAGATGATCAGCAAAACCAGCATCACGTCCACCAGCGGCGTCATGTTGATCTCGTTCATGACATCGTCGGTGTCGTCCTGTGTTCCAAAGGCCATGGTGTTTCCCCTTCAGTTTCGCTGTCAGGCTTTTTTCATCGGCACGACCTTGGTCGGGCCACCCGCACTGTTGACGCGGGCGCCGGTCACAAAATAGGCGTGCAGGTCGTGCGCAAAGCGGCTCAGCTTTTGCAACACGCCCTTGTTGCCGCGCACCAGCGCGTTGTAGCCCAGCACAGCCGGAATCGCGACCGCCAGGCCCAGCGCCGTCATGATCAGCGACTCGCCGATCGGGCCGGCCACCTTGTCGATGGTTGCCTGGCCGGCGGTGCCTATGGCCAGCAGCGCATGGTAAATGCCCCAGACCGTGCCAAACAGGCCAACAAAGGGCGCGGTCGAGCCGACCGACGCCAGAATCGCCAGGCCCGACTGCAGGCGCGAGGTGAACTCGTCCATGGTGTTGCGCAGGCTGCGCGTGACCCAGTCGCTCACGTCCAGCGCGTCATGCAGGTGCGCCTTGGTGTTGCGGTGATGGGCGGTGGCTTCGCGGCCTTCGATGGCAAGCTGGCGGAAGGGGTTGGTCGGGTCGCTGCCGAGTTTGGCCAGGCCAGCGGCAAAGTCCTCGCTGTGCCAGAAGTCTTCGGCGCTGCTGGCGACCTTTTTGTACTTCAGCAAGTCCAGCGTCTTGATGATGATGACCATCCAGGAGGCCAGCGACATGCCGATCAGCAAGATGGCTACCGCCTTGGTGACGAAGTCGCCCTGCGTCCAGACGCTCATCAAGCCAAATTGTGAATTCATAAATGCTTACTCCAGAACAAAATTAATCGGGGCCTTGAGCAGGTACTCGGTGTTGGCATCGGTACCGGCTCGGCGGAAAGGGGT
>JAZKIE010000082.1:0-3094 GCA_040385025.1 Pseudomonadota bacterium
CCGCTGGCATTCGCGGCGTCCAGCGCTTTGGACAGCACCACCACCATGCGGTCGTGTTCACCCAGCGCCGATGCGGCTTTCTCGCGCTCCACGGTCTTGCGCTGGAAGGCGTCATCGATCGGCTTGCGGAAGGCGTCCCAGAGTTTTTGCTCCTGCTTGCGCTCGATCGGCACGCCTTGCGCTTCCTGCTGCCAGCGCTGCTGCAGGTGTTTGACGGCGTCAATGTGCAACAGCGGCTCGGCGCCCAGCACCTGGGCTTCCTCGATCATGGCCCTGCGGCGCGCCAGGCTGTCGGCACGCGCGGCTTTCAGCGCGGTATCGGCCTGGTCCATCGCCGCTTTCCATTGCGGCTGGATTTCGGCAAAGGCTTTTTCGCTCAGGTGGCCGGCTGCCGTCCACTTCTCGACAAAACCGTTGAGGCTGCGGATCTGGTGTTTCCAGTCGGTGTTGCCCTTGTTGGCTTCGGCCCAGGCCAGCACTTCGTCGATCAGCGCGCGGCGCTCGGCCTTGACGGCCTCGCTTTGCTCCTTGACCTTGTCCAGCCAGGCTTCGACCACCTTGTGGGCTTCGTTGCAGGCGTCGTCAAAACGCTTCCACATAGCGTGATTGGGTGTGCCGCCCTGGTCGCTGGTTTTCCAGAGCTCGCGCATGGCGCGCAAGGCTTCCTGCTGCTTGCGACCGCCCAGGGGTTTGGCCACCAGGGCTTCGGCCTTGGCGACCAGTTCTTCACGGATCTGGTCGGCACGCCAGCGCTGCCAGCCTTCCAGCTCGCCGGCAGAGGTCAGCGCCGCATGCGCTGCGGTTTCCAGCGCGCTGTCGATGTTGCGGATGTTGTCCTTGAGCGCCTGGCGCAGCTCGGCCGCTACTTTGGGCGTCGCCTTGCCGTGGCCTTCGGTCACTTCGTGTTCCAGCCGGGTCAGCGCGGCCTGCACAATGGCGGTCGATTTTTCCCGCATGTCCTTGAGCACAGCGGGGTCGATTTTTGCCTTGGGCGCGCGCGCCGGCTGCTCACCCGCAGCACCGTCGGCCGCACGCGGCAAGCCACGGGCGCCGCGCAATTCGTCGGCCCAGACCGGCACCGCCGGCAGCGGCGCGGCCGCGTCTTCGGCGGCGGCCACAGCGAGCGAGAGCGCGCCCTGGAAGGCTTCCCACACGGCCAGCAACTGGCCACGCGAGGCTTCGAGCAGTGGCGGAAACTTGGCGTCCACGCTGGCCCAGTTGGCGTCCTGCGCAATCTCGTCGGCCTGGGTCTGCCAGTGCGTCACGTCGGCACGCAGCGCGTCCCAGGCGGACTGCGCATCGCGCCAGGATTTGGTCGACAACACTTCAATGCGCTGCGCAATCAGCACGGCGGCCTCACGCTGCACCTGGGTGCGGTGCTGCAGGTCTTCAATCGTCTTGACGCGGTCAGCAAGCTGGCCCTTCAGGCCGGCCAGCGGTTCACGCGACAGCGGCGCACCGGCCTTGGCCGCATCACGCTGCCAGGCCAGCGCGTCGGCCAGGTTGAGTTTTTTCAGCGCCAGCAGGGCCTGGCCTTTTTCAGCCCACTCGGCCGCCACCGCCTCCTGGTTTTTGGCGCGTTTGGCTTCGTCGAGTTTTTCCTTGAGCGGCTTGGCGGCGCCCTTGTCGCGGTTCGCCAGATCCTTGTAGACCTCGGCCATCTGCTCGGCGCTGGGCTCGGTGGCCAGCCACTCGCGGATACGCGCGGTGCGCTCACCGGAGGTCGGCGCCGAGAAGGCGCCGCCGGTCAGGCCGTCCAGGGGATGGCTCTCGCCCGGTTTGGTGGACGGCGTTTTCACGGCGGAGGTTTCAGGCTTGGAAGGTTTGGACATGGGGAAAGGCAGCAAAAAAATTAGTAACACCCGGTCGTATCAACCGTGCTGGCGGTAGGCCAGCACAGGCGGCCAGGAAAGGGTTGGGATGGTGAACGGTCAGCGGAAAAAAAATACGGATCACGGCTCGCAAGGCCTGAACACGCCCACGCTTTAAAAATAAAGCACTGCGGGTATTTTCGCTGTTTTTACGGCATCGCCAAATTAAGCTCTGCGCGCGGTGTCCAGGGGGGGTCGGGCGGCAGCGTTTTGCTGGCTCCCAGAAAGAGCCGCGCCGGCGCCAGGTCCCGGCTCGCCAGGTAGTCCTTGACGGCCACGCCACGCCTGACAGCCAGCTCGCGCATCGCGTCCTCGCTGACCGTGATGTCGGCCAGCAGCAGCTTTTCCATCTCGGCAACAGGCAGGTCTTTGGCCAGGCCGACCAGGTTGCGCGGCTTGGCCATGTCGGCACGTTTGTAGACTTCCCTGAGCAGCACCGGGGCTTCGGCGGGGCTGACGGTGACCCCGGCCGAGGCCGTGCCGCCCTGCGCCAGCAGGCTGCGGCGTTTCTCGGCGCGCAGCAACTGGTCCAGCCGCTCGCGCTTGAAGCCCTCTCGCTCGGCTTCCAGGCTGCTGGTGCCGACCACGGTCAGTTGCAATGCGGGACGGTCGGTCAGCGCTTTGGCCACCTTGTCGAGCCCTGCCTGGGCCTCGGGCGTGAGACGGGCGCTGCCGGGCGCAAAACCGACGCTGGACAGCTCTTCACCACCGCCACCACCCAAAGCGCCGGCCAGCAGGCTGAAGGGTGCGGTGATGGCCTTGACGATGACGTTGAGAATCACCTTGACGATGATGGGGCCGAGGCTGAACTGCGGGTCGTTGAGCGAGCCGCTGATCGGCAGGTCGATGTCGATCACGCCGTTGCGGTCGGCCAGCAGGGCCACCGCCAGCTTCACTGGCAGGCTGGCGGTCGAACCCTCGACCTTGTCGCCAAAGCTGAGCTGATTCAGTACCACCTTGTTGCGGGCAGTGAGTTGGCCGTCTGGCCGCACCACATAACTCACGTCCACACTGAGCTTGCCGCGGTTGATGCCGTAACCCGAGTACTTGATCGCATAGGGCGACAGCGGCGGCAAGTCCAGGTCGCGCACCTTGCCCTGGATGTCGAGCGCCAGCGGCTGGGCCAGCGGATTGAGCTTGCCCAGTATCTCCAGCGAGGCCGTGCCCTCCGCCCGGCCGCGCAACGCCAGGTCAGCCATGACCGGGGCGCCGGCCACGGCCAC
>JAZKIE010000082.1:3194-5516 GCA_040385025.1 Pseudomonadota bacterium
AGCTCGCTGAGGTTGGCCGAGTAGTTGGGTTTGACAAAACGGTCGGAAAACAGCACCCGCCCGTTGACCAGCGTCATCGGGCCGATGTTGATGACCGGAGCAGCCCCAGCAGCCGCCCGGCCTTCGGTTTGTGCATTGTTTTGGCCTGCAGCCCCTGCTGGACGAGCGTCAGCAGCTCCTGTTTTGATAGCGCCTCCGGCGCCTGGCGGCGGCTTGAGCAGGTCCTGCAAATTGATGCGGCCTTCGGGCGTGACGATCACGCGCGCGAAAAAGTCGCTCAGCACGGTCTCGCGCACATCCACGCGTGTGGCCTGGGCCGGGTCCAGCGCCACTTTCAGGCCGCGCAGCTTCAGCGCCTTCCACGCCAGCAAGCCCTCGCTGGGTGCCAGGGTGTTGGCCTGAAACTCTTCGAGCGCCACATCACCGGCCAGTTGCGCCTGCGGGCCCGCCGGCGTCTGGCGCCAGGCGATGCGGCCGCGAAAGCTCGCGTCGGCGCGCAGCAAGTCCACATTGAGCTGGTCGCCGAAATACGGCTCGAAGGCCTGCAGGGGCATCCTCTCCAGCACGAGTTGGCCCTGGGCCTGCACCGGTGCCAGCCCCAGGCTGCCCTTGAAGTCCAGCTTGCCGGGTGCCAGGCGGCCGCTTGCCAACTGCAGCGAAGCACTCAGCGGCATCGGTTTGGCAGCCTGCGCTCTGGCCGACGGCCTGTCGTCGAGCAACAGCCCCTGCAGTTGCGCCCTGGCGCCTGTGAGCTCGAAGGCCACCGGTTTGGCGCCGGCCTTGTCCGAGAAAGACAGGGCACCGCCGTCCAGCGACACATCGCTGATGGCGACACGCCAGGCCGAAGCGGCGGAAGCACTGGTTTTGCCGGCAGGTGCTGCACCTGGCGCCTGCCCCAGGCCATGGCTGGCCATCCAGCGCTCATACATCCAGCGCTTGTCGGCATCGCGGTCCACCAGCGCCCTGGGCTGGGTCAGCTGCATTTTGGCGGCCTGGAAGGACCGGGCGGCCACGTCGATGTCCATGCCGCTGACATCCACCCGCCGCACCGACACCAGCGAGGTTTTGCCTTCGGCCAGCAGGATGTCGCGCACGGACAGTTGCGGCGCGGTGAGCTGCAAGACCTGCGCCTTGTCGCCACTGGCCGCCTGCCAGTGGATGCCGAGCTCCGCGTCGAGCTGGCCATTCAGGGCCGGCAGCAGGAACTGGCCGATGTATTTGGCCGCCATGTTCAGCGGCCAGGCCGCCAGGGTGGCCTTGACCTGGGCCGCCTGGTCGGTCGCGCTGCCGCTGAAGCTCAGCAGTGCTGGTGTGGCTGCCGGTGCCGGCGCGACCAGCCTGGCCTGGACGGCTTTTTTCCGGGCCGCCACCTGCGGCGCCACAGCGGCCACGGCGGCGGCATCCAGAGCGATGGCCCCCTTGAACTGCAGCGGTGCAGCGGCCGCAAATGGAAAGGCAATCGCCGAGGCGTCGAGCACCAGGCCGTTCAGCCGGATCTGCGCGGGCGAGGCCAGGCTTTGATCCAGCCAGTTAACGGTGCCAGCGCGCACCGCAACGCTGGCGACCTGAACTTGCCAGGGCATGGCGGCCGGTGCAACGGCAGGCGCAGGGCGGGCGGCGCTTGCAGATGCAGCGGGGGCCTGGGATGCGGCATTGTTTTGGCCTCTGGCCCTTTCCGGACGAGCGTCAGCAGCTACGATTTTGGTAGCAAATTGCGGGCTGGCCGGCAGCAGGTTCAAGTGCCCGGCGCGGTCGCGCGTGATGCTGAGCACGGGCGAGGTGAGCACGACCGACGACAGCTTGATGACTTGCTCCAGCGGACGCACATCGTCCAGCACCACCTGCAGGCGCTCAAACGCCAGCAACTCCGCAGCAGGCGCCGCCCCGCCCGCAGCGCTGAGCAGGCGGACCTGCCCGGCGGTCACGCTGCCGGAGAGCTTGACCACGGTCTCGGGCGTCTGCTCAAACGCCACTTTGAGGTCGGCATTGAGCACCCCGCTTTGCAGCCGCAGCGGCAGGCTGGCCGGCAGGTAGCCCAGATAAGGCTGCAGGTCCAGCGCACTGAGCCGGAAAGTAGCGTCGGTTTTGCGGGTCTGGGCAAAGGGCGTGCCCTCGGCGGCAGTGTCAAAGCGGCTGCCGTTGAGCGTGAAGGTCAGGTGCGGCGCGGTCTTGACGTCGCGCTGGGAGCGCAGGTTGCTCAGGAAAGGCACGGACAGGGTCAGCGCCCGCAACTCGTGGCGTTTACCCACGGCCAGGTCGTTGAAGTCCGCGCTGCCGCCGCTGAGCACCAGGTTGTAGAGCGCAAACCGCTGCGGCTTGCCG
>JAZKIE010000082.1:5616-8080 GCA_040385025.1 Pseudomonadota bacterium
CCAGGGCCCAGGCCGCGCGGCGGTGCCAGCGCGGCGATCTGGCAACCCTCATTACGCGCGCCGAGATGCCGGACCACATATCGGCGGCCCGGCTCTTCAAAACATTGCTTGTCATAGGCGTCGAGTCTTTCGTGCCCGTGCGCAAAGGTCAACGACTATTTATGGCGGCGCCAGAAATGAAAAACCCCGGGCAGCTAGGCCGACCGGGGCTGACGGCGAACATGATGCTCATGCCGTCGGGCTTCGCAAAGAAGAGAAGTTCGTCTCCAGTGCGATGAAAGCAAGTGATTGCTCTCAGGTTTACCGGGATTGGTTACCCAGCGAATGCTTGAGGTACTCAAGCAACTGCAGGTTAAACCTCTCGCAGGCTGCGGGCAAGTCAATATTTGTAATCAAAAAATGCCGGGCGATTGCGGTTTTCTTGGCAGCTTTACACGTCGGGAATTTGTCCTACAAGCACACAGGAATAGCCACCGTGTACAGCTTTTTTCCGGTTTGATCGAATGCTCCAGCACTTTCTGCAAAAACGCCGCAAGGCCTTGAGCTACTTGGGTTTACTGGAAAAACATACAGCCAATTTTCAGATTTTTCAAAATCAGACCCAACTAGAGCGTCCGCCCAAAAATCCGCCAAAACGGCGCAAACAGATGATCGCCGCCTTGAAATTGCCTGTTTTATCCATATATCAATATATCAATTAAATTTAATATTATTGACAAGTTATTTAGACCCCTCATAGAATTCGCCGTCCCGGAGAAAACCAAGGGACAACCCGAACCCGCTGCCGAACCCGGCAAAGTCAAACAAGGGTCAACACCCCAAGGCGCGGCCTTGGTTTGATGGCGACCCAATCAAAGCGTGAGAGCTCAAAAAGCCGCCGCGCGTAGAAAGGAGTGCTATGACAGCGCTAGGACAATCAAGCCCCGCAGCCACCTTGCGGGCCATCCAGAAAAATGTGGGCAACAGTCTTGCCAGCATTGCAGACGACATTGCCCAGGGCTTTTTCGAAATCACGCACAACAGCTTTGCCCTGGTCGGCCTGGCCGTGGTGTTTGCCGTGATCACCCTCACCGCCCGGCCCGACCTGCGTCAGGCGGGTGAATCGCGTCTGATGGCCTTGCTGCAGGAGCGCCAGGAAGCCGCCATCGGCTTTACCGAGCCTGACGCGATTGACCGCGCCACCGCTGCCAACCCCAAGGACCTGCCCAAGCAGCAAGCTGCGGTGGCCTTCTGGCTCAGCCGCAAATACGGCATCGCGCCCGAGCCGCTGAGTGTGCTGGTGGCCGAAGCGTTTGAGATCGGCCAGAAAGCCAAGCTCGACCCCACCCTCATCCTGGCCATCATGGCCATCGAATCGGGCTTCAACCCCTTCGCCCAAAGCCCGGTGGGCGCGCAGGGCCTGATGCAGGTCATGACCAAGATTCACCACGACAAGTATGAAAACTTTGGTGGCAAGCTGGCCGCCTTTGACCCGGTGACCAATCTGCGCGTTGGCGTCAAGGTGCTGCAGGAGTGCATCGCCCGGGCCGGCTCGATCGAAGCCGGTTTGAAGTATTACGTCGGCGCAGCCAATCATGAAACCGACGGCGGATATGCCGCCAAGGTCATGGCCGAACATGCCCGCCTGCAGGCCGTGGCCAATGGCCGCGCCCCGGCCTATGCCCCGGTGCGGCCGCCACTGGCCATCCCGGCCTCCATGCCGCTCAATTCTGAAAGCCTGGAATCGCCGGGGGCGAAATCCAGCGAGAAAGTCGCCAGCCTGTCCGTGTCCTGAGGGTTGGGGGCAGCGCCCGCCTGGCCCGGAGTCAGCCATTGACTCCGTTACACTAGGCAGGTGCGCGACTGGCGATAGGCTGGTCCCTGATCACAGGGGCAAGGCCGACGTGGGATACCACTGGGAAGCGCACCGCCGGCTGTCATCGGTGACAGCGGCGTTCAGCCGTTCGCCTGGGCAGCCCTTGTTTCATGCACCTCGTGCCAGGACAGGGACCACGTCTTGAAGGACTGCCGTGTACAACCGAAACATTCTCGTCGAACAAACCGACCCCGAACTGTGGGCTGCCATCGTTGCTGAAAACGCGCGCCAGGAGCACCACATCGAGCTGATCGCCAGCGAAAACTACGCATCGCCGGCCGTGATGGCCGCGCAGGGCTCGCAGCTCACCAACAAATACGCCGAAGGCTACCCCGGCCGCCGTTACTACGGCGGTTGCGAACATGTGGACGTGGCCGAACAACTCGCCATCGACCGCATCAAGAAAATCTTCGGCGCAGACGCCGCCAACGTGCAGCCGCACTGCGGCGCCTCGGCCAACGAAGCCGTGTTTCTGGCCTTCCTGAAACCCGGCGACACCATCATGGGCATGAGCCTGGCCGAAGGCGGCCACCTGACCCACGGCATGGCGCTCAACATGAGCGGCAAGTGGTTCAACGTCGTCAGCTACGGCCTGAACGACAAGGAAGA
>JAZKIE010000083.1:0-5764 GCA_040385025.1 Pseudomonadota bacterium
CCGCAGGACACGGTGCTGTTCAACGACACGGTCGAATACAACATCGCCTACGGCCAGCCAGGCGCCAGCCGCGCCCAGGTGGAGGAGGCCGCGCGTTCGGCCCGCATCCACGACTTCATCAGCTCGACACCGGCTGGTTACGCCACCATGGTCGGCGAGCGCGGCCTGAAACTGTCTGGCGGCGAGAAGCAGCGCGTGGCGATTGCCCGCACCCTGCTGAAAAACCCGCCCCTCATGATTTTTGACGAGGCCACCTCGGCGCTGGACTCAGCCAACGAACGCGCGATTCAGGCCGAACTGCGCAGCATTGCCGAAAACAAGACCACGCTGGTGGTGGCGCACCGCCTGTCCACCGTGGTCGATGCCCATGAAATCCTGGTGATGGAAGCCGGCCAGATCATCGAGCGCGGCACGCATGCGGCGCTGCTGGGCCTGGGCGGGCGTTATGCGGCGATGTGGGCGCTGCAGCAGAGTTCCGAGTAAGTTGTTGGCGTTTTTGGCTTCCAGCCCTTGGTACACTTGCGCCGCCAGCTATTGATTTGATAGCAAATTCAGCTTGGACGTGCAACTGCTGCCATCCATGAGGGATTTCCGTAGATACAAGCGGGCTTCGCACTCGCATAATAAAAAGCATGGAAACCAAATGGCTGGAAGATTTCGTCAGTCTCGCTGAAACGCGCAGCTTCAGCCGCTCGGCGACGCTGCGGCATGTGACGCAACCGGCGTTCTCGCGGCGCATCCAGGCGCTCGAAGCCTGGGCCGGCACCGACCTGGTGGACCGCAGCTCTTACCCGACACGGCTGACGCCGGCCGGTGAGACCCTGTACAGCCAGTCGCTGGAGATGCTGCAGGGCCTGCAGTCGACGCGTGCCATGCTGCGCGGCCACAACTCGGCCGGGCAAGACGTGATCGAGTTCGCGGTGCCTCACTCGCTGGCCTTCACCTTTTTCCCGGCCTGGGTCAGCAGCCTGCGCGAGAAGTTCGGGCCCATCAAGAGCCGGCTGATCGCGCTCAATGTGCATGACGCGGTGCTGCGTCTGGTCGAGGGCAGTTGCGACCTGCTGATCGCCTACCACCATGACTCGCAGCCTTTCCAGCTCGACGCCGACCGTTACGAGATGATCAGTCTGGGGCAGGAGGTGCTGGCGCCTTTCGTCAAGGCCGATGCCGACGGCGCGCCGCTGTACCGCCTGCCGGGCCGCGCCGGCCAGCCGCTGCCTTACCTGGGTTATGCGCCCGGTGCTTACCTGGGCCGCGTGGTGGACCTGATCCTCAAGCAGTCCAGCACCGCCATCCACCTGGACCGGGTCTACGAGACCGACATGGCCGAGGGCCTGAAGGCGATGGCGCTCGAAGGCCACGGCATTGCCTTCCTGCCGTTCAGCGCCGTCAAGAAAGAACTGCGCGTGAAAAAGCTGGTCAGCGCCGGCCCCGGCCTGGAGATGACCATGGACTTGCGGGTCTACCGCGAGCGGCCCACCACCAAGGCCGCAGCCAAAAACCCGGCGCAGGCGCTGTGGCATTACCTGGAAAGCCAGGCCTTGCCCAAGTCGGCGGGAAAACGCGTTTAGGCAGAGACCCTAGGGGCAACCCTTAGTGGTTATAAATTAAATGCATGAAGCTGCGTCTTATCAGCATTGGCTTTTCGGCGGCTGCAAATTTACAGTCCGGGACGTTCTGTGATGCAGCGAGGGTGACTTTCTGACGAGGCCTGCCAGGGTCCTCGAAAAGGTTGGCACAAAGACTGCTTAGCTTGACTACACTGTTTTGCCGATTGGAACGCTGGCACTATCTTGGGGATTGCTTTTTGCTGGATCTGCTTTTTGCCTTCGTGCGCTGCGGCTTTACCCGCATGCTGTCGGCCATGGGTTCATCCAGCGCGTTCTTGGACATACCAGTCCATCGGCTGGCGCGTTGAGGGCTGGGGTAAACCTTGGGCAGTGGCCCCTGACCGGCTCCTTAGAATGGCGTCATCAACTATTTCATCAACTGAAGGAAATTTCATGAAACTCAAACTAGCCGCATTGACCATTGCTGTCCTCGCGACCAGCGGCGCTTTCGCCCAGGCCACCGACACCCTCGCCAAAGTCAAGGCTTCCGGCGTGATCACCATGGGTGTTCGCGACTCTTCAGGCGCCTTGTCCTATACGCTGGGCGACGGCAAATACGCCGGCTACCACGTCGAAGTCTGCAACCGCATCATCGCCAACGTGGAAAAAGCAGTTGGCCGCAAGCTGGAAGTCAAATACCAGTCGGTGACCTCGCAAAACCGCATTCCCCTGGTCCAGAACGGCACCGTGGACATCGAGTGCGGCTCCACCACCAACAACGCCACCCGCCTGAAAGACGTGTCTTTCCTGCCAACGACCTTTGTTGAAGAAGTCCGCATTGCGGTCAAGGCCAGCTCCGGCATCAACAGCATCGCCCAGCTCAACGGCAAAAACGTGGCAACCACCACCGGTACCACCTCGGTTCAAACGCTGCGTAAAAACGAGCGTGCCACCGGCGTTGACTTCAAGGAAGTTTTTGGCAAAGACCACTCTGACAGCTTCCTGCTGCTCGAGTCCGGCCGTGCCGATGCTTTTGTGATGGACGGCGCCATTCTGGCCGGCAACATCGCCACCTCCAAAACCCCCGCCGACTTCAAAATCGTCGGTGAAGTCCTGAGCGTTGAGCCTATCGCCATCATGGTCCGCAAGGACGACGCAGCCTTCAAGAAGGTCGGCGACGACACCGTCAAGGAAATGATGAAGTCCGGCGACATGGCCAAACTCTGGGACAAGTGGTTCCAGCAGCCTATCCCGCCGAAGAACACCCGTGTGGGTTATGCCGCCAGCGACAGCACCAAGGCGGCCTGGGCGACGCCTAACGAAAAGCCGATGGAAGACTACGCCAAGAAGTAAGCCCTGTTTCTGATCGCCTGACCGGGTACAAACCCCGCCCTGAATTCAATCGGCGGGGTTTGTCATTTACCGCAGGCCTGTTTGCGTAAAACAACATGAATAACAAAAAACTGGAGTTGCCATGAGTTGGGACTGGAAAGTTTTTCTGAACGACGACGGCAGCGGGCGCACCTACCTTGAGTGGATGTTCGAAGCCTGGAGCTGGACCCTGGCCGTTGCGGGTGCTTCGTGGGTGGTCGCCATGGTGGTGGGCGTCCTGTTTGGTACGCTGCGCACCTTGCCCAACAGCCCATGGCTGGTTCGCCTGGCCAACGCCTGGGTAGAGCTGTTTCGCAACATCCCCTTGCTGGTGCAGATTTTCATCTGGTACTTTGTGGTGCCCAAGATGTTTCCCGCCATGCAGCAGTTGCCCAGTTACGTTCTGGTGGTGTTTGCACTCGGATTTTTTACCTCGGCGCGTATTGCCGAGCAGGTCCGGGCCGGCGTGCAGTCGCTGCCCCGCGGCCAGCGGTATGCCGGCATGGCCATGGGTTTCACCACGGCGCAGACCTACCGTTACGTGATCCTGCCCATGGCTTTCCGGATCATCGTTCCGCCGCTGACCAGCGAATCCATGAATCTGCTTAAAAATTCATCGGTCGCGTTTGCCGTGTCGATCGCCGAACTGACCATGTTTGCGATGCAGGCCCAGGAAGAAACCTCGCGCGGCATCGAGATTTACCTGGCCGTCACGGCGGCCTACGCCTTGTCGGCGTTTGCCGTGAACCGGGTGTTTGCCTTGATTGAAAAGAAGGTCCAGATACCGGGTTACACCATGGCTGGCGCATCTGGCGGGGGGCACTGACATGTTTGGACTCGACCTGAGTTTTTTCAACTGGGACATCATTTCCAAGTTTGTCATCAAGGGCTTTTTGTTCAGCATCCAGCTGACGATTGTGGCCACCATTGGCGGCATCATCTTTGGCACCCTGCTGGCCCTGATGCGTCTGTCGGGCAAAAAAATCCTGGTGGTTCCTGCCACGATTTACGTCAACGGCATGCGTTCTGTGCCGCTGGTCATGGTGATCCTGTGGTTCTTCCTGCTGGTGCCGGCCGGGTTTTATGCGCTGATTCCGGGGGGCAGCAATTACCGGGCAGAAATTTCGGCCGTCATCACCTTTGTGGCCTTTGAAGCCGCGTATTTCAGCGAGATCATGCGGGCCGGCATCCAGTCCATCTCGCGCGGCCAGGTCAACGCCGGGCGCGCCCTGGGCATGACTTATTCACAAAACATGAAGCTGATTGTGCTGCCGCAGGCCTTCAGGAACATGGTGCCGATCCTGCTGACCCAGACCATCATCCTGTTTCAGGATACTTCGCTGGTGTACGCGATTGGCGCTTATGACCTGCTCAAGGGTTTCAGTACCGCAGGCAAAATTTACGGCCGGACCGAAGAGGCTTATTTGCTGGCAGCCGTGGTTTATTTCGTGATGTGTTTTGGCCTGTCGTACATGGTCAAGCGCCTGCAGAACAAGATTGCCATCATTCGGTAAATTCTCAATCCATGAGAAGACAAGCCACATACAGATCAAGAGAAGACTGGAGAACATGATGATTGAGATGAAAGAAGTTTCCAAGTGGTACGGCTCGGTGCAGGTGCTCAACAACTGCAGCACCAACATCAAGAAGGGCGAAGTGGTGGTGGTCTGCGGCCCGTCCGGCTCGGGCAAGTCGACATTGATCAAGGTCATCAACGCGCTGGAGCCTTTCCAGAAGGGCGAAATTTATGTCGATGGCCAGGCCGTGCACGACCCCAAGACCGATCTGCCCAAGCTGCGCTCGCGCGTCGGCATGGTGTTCCAGAATTTCGAGCTGTTCCCGCACCTGAGCGTCACTGAAAACCTGACGCTGGCGCAGGTCAAGGTGCTGGGCCGCAGCCAGGACGAGGCCAAAACCCATGGCCTCAAATACCTGGACCGCGTGGGCCTGATGCTGCACAAGGACAAGTTTCCCGGCCAACTTTCGGGTGGCCAGCAGCAGCGGGTGGCGATTGCCCGCGCGCTCAGCATGGACCCGATTGCCATGTTGTTCGACGAACCCACCTCGGCACTCGACCCCGAAATGGTGGGCGAAGTGCTGGACTGCATGATGGGCCTGGCCACCGATGGCATGACCATGATGGTGGTTACGCACGAGATGGGGTTTGCCAAAAAAGTGGGCAGCCGTGTCATCTTCATGGACGTGGGCGGCAAAATTCTGGAGGACTGCTCCAAGGACGAGTTTTTCATGCACCCCGAGAACCGCCAGGCGCGGACCAAGGATTTCCTCAACAAGATCCTGGCGCATTAAGCGGCGCTACTGCGCGGGCGTATCGCGGCGTTGCGGCTCCCGATCAGGCCTTCCTCACGTACCTGAAGTACGTTCCGGTGACCTGCCACCCGCGCCTTGCGCTGCATCCCGCTCGCTACGCGCCGGGGACGGGGATAGCGCCTCGAGATTTGGGACAATGGCGTCATGACCCATATAACCCTCACCCGCCCCGACGACTGGCATTTGCATGTGCGTGACGGCGACGCCCTGAACACCGTCGTGCCGCACACCGCCGCGCAGTTTGGCCGGGCCATCATCATGCCCAACCTGCGCCCGCCGGTGACCACGGCGGCGCAGGCCGTCGCCTACCGCAAGCGCATCCAGGCCGCCGTGCCCGCAGGCGTGGCTTTCGAGCCGCTGATGACGCTGTACCTGACCGACAACCTGCCACCCGACGAAATCAAGCGCGCCAAGGACGCCGGTGTGGTCGCGCTCAAGCTGTATCCGGCAGGCGCCACCACCAACAGCGACGCCGGTGTGACCGATCTGCGCAAGACCTACAAAACGCTGGA
>JAZKIE010000084.1:0-8904 GCA_040385025.1 Pseudomonadota bacterium
TCACGGATGGCCTTGACGGCGCGGCTTTCCTGCAGCAGCTCGCGTGAGACGTTGAGCGGCAGGTCGGATGAATCGACCACGCCCTTCACAAAGCGCAGATAGGTCGGCAACAGCGCCTGCGCGTCGTCCATGATGAAGACACGCTTGACATAAAGCTTGATGCCCGCCGCCTTGTCGCGGTTGAACAAGTCCATGGGCGCCTTGGCCGGGATGTAGAGCAGTTGCGTGTATTCGGTCGCTCCCTCGACACGGTTGTGGGTGCTGGCCAGCGGGGGCTGACTGTCGTAGCTGATTTGTTTGTAGAACTCGTCGTACTGTTCTTGTGTGATGTCTTTCTTGGCGCGTGTCCACAGGGCAGCGGCCTGGTTCACGGTTTCCCACTCGTCGGTCGTGGCCATCTCCCCAGGCTGGTCGTTTTCGCCTTCCTTCCATTCTTCCTTCTTCATCAGGATGGGCAGGGAGATGTGGTCAGAGTACTTGCTGATGATGCTTTTGAGCTTCCAGGTGTTCAGGTACTCGGCGGCATCGTCTTTCAGGTGCAGGATGACGCTGGTGCCGCGTTCGGCGCGCTCCATCGTCTCGACCTCGAAGTCACCCGTGCCGGCGCTGCTCCAGCGAACGCCTTCAGACGCCGGCAGGCCGGCGCGGCGGCTTTCGACGGTGATCTTGTCGGCAACGATGAAGCCCGAATAAAAACCGACGCCGAACTGGCCTATCAGTTGCGCATCGTTTTTCTGGTCGCCCGAGAGTTTGGACATGAAATCGCGCGTGCCGCTTTTGGCAATCGTGCCCAGATGCTCCACCGCATCCTGCTGGGACAGGCCGATGCCCTTGTCGGTGATGGTGATGGTTCTGGCTGCCTTGTCAAAGCTCACGCGCACATCGAGGTCTGGCGTCTCTTCGTACAGCTCCGGACTGTTCAGGCCTTCAAAACGCAGCTTGTCGCAGGCGTCCGAGGCGTTGGAGACCAGTTCGCGCAGGAAGATGTCGGGGTTGGAGTACAGCGAGTGGGTGACCAGCTTCAATAGCTGGGCGACTTCGGCCTGGAAGGAAAGGGTTTGCTTGCTCATGGTGATTGTTCTTGAAAAGAAAGGAAAAAACAGCCGCTTCAGGACCTGAGGGCGTAGGCAGACATTTCAAGCACCGATTATCGCGGGTCTGCGGCGCGCCCTCAGACCCCGCACAAGCATGAAAAAACCCGCCCAGGTTGCCCTTGGCGGGTTTTGCGTGACGCTGCCGGGCAGCGCAGGCGCTTAAGCGATTTAAGCGCGGCCAGGGGCGGCACTGAAGGCCTTTTGAACACCTGCCTGCACAGCCTCGGCACGCACGTCGGCGCGGTTACGTTCGCTGGCCACTGGTGCGGCAGCCAGGACGCTTCCACCATCGACCTGGGAGCTGGCAGTGACAGGGCCGACCCGTGTGGCCAGCGCGTCAGCACGAACAGCGGCACGCGACGTGGCGCTGGCGGTCGTGAAAGAAGGCGTGTCAACGCCACCATCGGCACCGGCAGCAAAAGCACTGACGGAAGCAAAGCTGGCAGCGGCGATCAGGGCGGAAGCGATAAATTTCGTGTTCATGATGAGAAATCCTTTTCTAAAGTTGATAAACATTTCCGGGCAGGGCGGGCATCCCGTCTGTCCAGCCTCGCTGAGTCGTTTATGGGTTGCGGCTCATCGATGAATCAACTTTAAGTGGCTCAAATTAGCCGATCATGAGCGAAGTCTTAGCTGGCAATGAGCATGTCGCTCACAGCATCTCGACGCGCGCAATCAGCCCGCTGCGGTCTTCGCGGTTGCGCAGCGTGATGCGCATGCCGCAGCGCTGCGCCGCCGACTGCGCAATCGCCAGCCCCAGCCCGCTGCCGCGCACGTCTGTTCCAGGCACGCGGAAGAAGCGGTCGAAAACGCGGTCCAGCAGCTCCCCGGGAATGCCCGTTCCGGTGTCGGCCACCTCGATGGCGAGCTTGCCCTGGGTGCGCATCACGCGCACATCAACCACCCCACCTTCGGGGGAGTAACGCAAGGCGTTTTCAATCATGTTGTCGACCACGCTGCGCAAGTCCCCGCTGGCGCAGGTCAGCATGGCGGCATCTGCGGGTTCGCCCGATGCTTCCAGGCCTAGATCAATGCTGCGCTGGTCGGCCAGCGTGATCAGCGCATTGATGCTCTCGCGCAGCACCTCGTTCACATTGACCGGGCGCGGCGCAGCCTCGGCGCCCACCGCCTCCTGGCGCGACAGCCGCAACAACTGGTCCACCAGCCGCTGGGCGCGCTGCACGCCCGCTTCAAGCTGGGCAAAGCGCTGCGCCGGTGCGCCGGCCGCAAAGTCACCGCGCAGGTTCTCCAATTGCAGACTCACCGCCGTGATCGGTGTGCGCAGCTCATGTGCGGCATCCTGCACAAACCGGCGCTGCGTGGCAAAGGCATCGCGCAGTCTTGTCAGCAGGCTGTTGAACGAGATGACCAGCGGCGCAATTTCCTTGGGCACACGTTCCAGCGGCAGCTCGGCAATGCTGTGCTCGTCCTGCGCCGAGGCCTGGCGTGCGATGTCTGCGATGGCCCGCGACATCATGGCGGCCACGCACCAGAGAATAAAAACAGACAGCGGCAGCAGGATGATCACGGGGGCAATCGCAAGACCCGCGCGCTCGGCAGCCAGGTGCCGGCGGAACTCGCCGCTTTGCAGCACCTGGACGCGGCGTGTGCCGGCGGCCTCGCTGCTGGCGGTGGTGTAAACGCGCCAGGATGCATCCCCTGCGCTGATGTTCTGAAAGCCCTGGCCTTCGTACAGGCGCGCGGGTAACTCGGCCCATGAATTGGAGCGCAGGCCGCCGTCTGCACCGAAGACCTGCACCACATAACTGCCCCACTTGTGCACGCCCTCGCGCGTCAGCGGGGCCAGCGCCAGGTCCTGCTTCTGCACCACCATGGACTCGGCCAGCAACTCCATCTGGTTGTCCATGAAGGTGCTGACCATGCGGTTGTAACTCCAGTAGGCAAAACCGGCCGATGCCGCACCCACCGCCAGGAAGACGGGCAGCAGCCACAGCAGCAGTGCGCGGCGCAGCGAGCACAGGCGGCCCGCGGGAAAAACGTGGATCATCATGTGCCGTCTCCGGTGGAAGCTGCGGGTGTGCCCGCAGGCGCTGTGGCGGTGATGCGCCAGCCCAGGCCACGCACATTGCGGATCACATCGGCGCCCAATTTTTTGCGCATGCCGTGTATCAGCACATCCACGGCATTGCTCATGACTTCTTCGCCCCAGCCGTAAATGCGGTTTTCAAGCTGGTCGCGCGACAAAATGGCTCCCGGCCTTTCGAGCAGCGCGTGAAGCAGCGCGTACTCGCGCGCCGACAAGGCCGAGGGCTCGCCGTTGACCAGCACCTCGCGCGTGGTCAGGTCCAGCTTGACCACCTCGTTGCCGATCACCGAATGGGCGCTGCCGTCGCGGCGCCGGATGACTGCGCGCATGCGCGCCAGCAACTCGCGAAATTCATAAGGCTTGACCAGGTAGTCATCGGCCCCGACGTCCAGCCCGCCGATGCGGTCTTCCACACCGTCACGTGCGGTGAGCATCAACACCGGCGTCGCGTCACCACGCGCACGGGCCTGGCGCAGCACCTCGACGCCGTCGCGCTTGGGCAAACCCAGGTCCAGCAGCATGCAGGCATAGTTGCCGTCGGCCAGCGCGCTTTGCGCCAGCAGGCCGTCGCGCACCCAGTCCACCGACCAGCCGTTGGTCTCCAGCGCCTGCTGCAGGCTGCGGCCTATCATGTCGTCGTCTTCCACCAGCAGCACCCGCATCACGTCCCCCTTTGCGGCGCCGGCAGACCGTCCCAGCGCGCCTGCTGCCTGGCCGAGCGCAGCAGCAAAAAACCGACCAGCAGCAAGGCAGCCAGCCCGGCCAGGTTCAAATACAGGACGGTCGTGGCGCTGAAGCCTGGCATGGCCAGCGCACTGGCCACAAAACCCGCCTGGCTGAGCAGACCAACCGCCACCACGGCCGGCCGAATCGGCCGAAACAGCGCCGCACCCAGCAAGGCCACAGCCAGCAAGGCAATCAGGACCTGATGGTGAAGCAGCAGCACGCCATCGGCAGACGGAAGCACCTGCAGCACAAACAGGGCGATCACAGCGGCGGCAAAAAGAATGGCTCGGGCCACATGTTCAGAAAAAGTATCCATGGCTTTGCGGAGTATGGGAGTGGAGACGGTATCTTCACCGCACTGAATTAGCTCCGGATTAGGGTTGAGGCAGCAGCCCTGCACCCAGCACTCACGCCAGCCAGCGCAACAACCGGGCGCACACCTGCGGGCTGTGCATCAGGGCGATGTGACCGGTTTCCAGCGCGATCCATTGCCGGCCGGGATCGAAAGCCAGTTGGTGTGCCGGCTCGGCATGCTGACCCAGCGCACTGGACAGCGGCACCAAACCGTCACCCAGCCATTCATCCCGCAGCGCACTGGCGCCTGCTTGCGGGGAAGTCGCGCCCAGCGTGGCCGCCACCGCAAAACAGGCCACCCCGTCCGGCAGCGGCAAGGGCTGGCGCCGGTCGGGCGCCGCAGTGAACCGGTCCGCATCCTGCGTCTCGCCGGGCAACACATGACCGTAACGCAGGTCAGTGATGCCCGCGCTGCGCACCTGGCCAATCGCCGCGAAAGGACGTGTGACCGGGTTGCTGCCAAGTGCGGTGTCCACCCAGTTGCCGAGTTTTTCGAGCGGCGCGCCGTGATGCGGCGTGCCCAGAAACACCAGATTTTTCAGCCGCGCCGGCCACAACAGGCCCGTGGACGCCGCGCTGTGGCAGGCCGCGCGCGCCACCAGCCCACCCATGCTGTGGGTCAGCAAGCTCAGTTCCTCCACCTGCTGCGGCCAGGCCTGCAGCAATTGCTCCAGCAGCGCGGCGAACTGTCCGCCGTTGCTGCAGATGTGCAGGCCGGTGTTGTAGTGCAGGTAGACCGGGGTGTAGCCCAAGGCCAGCGCCAGTTGCTCGCCGTGCTCGTGCGCTGCAGCGGAGCCGTCAGCGCGCCACTGCAGGTCATTCATGCACAGGCCATGAACCAGCACCAGAATCTTGCCGGTCGCTCCCGGCAGGCGCTGCGCCAGCGCGGCCCGGTCCAGCGGCAGGGGCTGACCCGCGTGGCGCAAACTCATGCTGATGGCCAGCGGGTTGGCGCTGTCCCGCAATTGGTCTCCCAGCACACCATTGAGCACCGACAGCATGGCTTCGCGCTGCGGTGACGAGGCCTGCGGCGCCACGCGCGGCGCCACACGCGACAGCACCGCATCCACGGTGCCACCGGCCAGCCGCGTCACGCCCCGGATGCTGCCGTAAACCAGACCGGTGATACCCGCCGGCCTGACACCTGAAGCGCCGGCTGCGCGGTCCACAAACTTCTGCCCGGCTGCGCCAAAAGGAGTGGCCACCGCCTTGTAGACATTGCCCTGCACTTTTTCAACCAGCCCGGTGACGCCCAGCGTGCCGCGCGTGGCCAACTGCGCCAGGCCCTGAATATCGGACAGGTGCAAATGGCGGCGCAAGTCAGCCAGGGGCGGAAGCTGGAGACGCGGCGGTTCAGAAGGGGACATACCGCCATTGTCGGGGCAGGCACGCAGGGCGTCCAGAAGCTGGGTGGCAGATTATTTTATGCGTCAAATCGGGCTCCAGCCCATAGCGGACGCGCGCGAGCAGCTCCTGAAACAGGAGCAAATTCGGCTTAGAAACGCTCGTGCGGCGCCAGGTAGCGCCACTGGCCCACCGGCAAATGGCCCAGGTTGACCATGCCGATGCGCACGCGTTTGAGCCCGGTCACAAACAGGCCGACCTGTTCGCACATGCGGCGGATCTGGCGCTTCTTGCCTTCCTTGAGCACAAAACGCAATTGCTCGGGGTTTTGCCACTCGACACGCGCTGGCCGCAGCGGCTCGCCATCCAGGCTCAGGCCATGGCACAGCAGGGCCAGTTTTTCGGGCGGAAAAAGTGACTGCACATTGCTGCTCTCGGCGCCCTGTTCACGCCCGTACGTCACGCGCACCAGGTATTCTTTCTCCACTTCGGAGTCCTCGCCGATCAGGTGGCGCGCCACGCGGCCGTCCTGCGTCAGCACCAGCAGGCCGATGGAGTCGATGTCGAGCCGGCCGGCCGGCGCCAGGCCGCGCAACTGCTCATGGCCCCAGCGCATGCGGCTGTTGCACTCGCGCCAGCGGTTTTGCGGCTGCACCAGCACCACGGCCGGTTCGTGGCCATCTTCGGCCTGGCCGCTGACATAACCGACCGGCTTGTTGATCAGAATGGTGACCTGCTGGCGCTGCTGCTGCTCGGCTTCGCGCGCCACTTCGATACGCGCGTTGAGCGCGACGGGCTGGCCCATCACGGCGGGCGCGCCGTTGACGCGAACCCAGCCGCGCGCGATCCAGTCGTCGGCCTCGCGGCGCGAACACAGGCCGAGTTCGGCCATGCGTTTGTTCAGCCGCACCGTGCTGCCGGTGGACGGCGGAACCGCCGGGTCGGCCGCACGGATGCGGGTGGCGGCGGGTTTGGGGGCGGGGCGCGGAGCTTGTTCAGACATAAATTTACTATCTATTTTATAGCTGCTCACGCACACCAGTCATAGGCTGGAGCTTTTTTTGCATATGAATGCGCTAGACCGCAGCGCCGCCAGATCAAGCACACGCAAGCCGCCGTATTCAATGCGTATCGTGCCTTGCGCCTGCAGGTCGGCCAGCGCTTCGTTCACGCGCTGACGCGACAGTCCGACCAGGTAGGCGAGTTCCTGCTGGGTGATGCGCAGGATCTCACCGACGCCGGGACAAAGCACCGGGTTAAACAAAGCCGCCAGGCTGCGCGCCACCCGCACGTTCGGGTTGTCCATGCGGTCGATTTCGCGTGCGGCGATGAACTGGCCCAAGCGTTCATTGAGCTGTTTCATCACAAAACGGTTGAACCCGATCGAATTGTCGAGCAGCCAGTGGAAGGTCTCGACCGGCAGGCCGGCAACCACGCTTTTTCGCAGCGCCTGGATGTTGTAGCGGTAAGGCTCGCGCTTGAGCGCCGTGCCTTCGCCGAACCAGCCGCCAGGCGGCAGCCCGGCAAACGTAATGGTCGTGCCGTCCAGGTTGTCGCTGTTCATCTTGAGCAGGCCTTCAACCACGCCAAACCAGTAGGTCACCGGTTTGCCGACACGGCACACATAGTCGCCCGGCAGTGCATCGCCAACGATCAGGCGGACGACAGCCTGCTCACGCTCGGCGGGCAGCAACAGCGCCAACCAGGGAATGCCGGCCAACTCCCTGGCGTCGGGGGACCGGCGGCGTTTGTACAGGGGCAGGTCAATGTTCATCGGGACCCGTTCATCAGAGAAACTGCTTCGGGAAAGTCCGGGGAGGACGCACCCTTGGATTGTCGTCGGATGGACAATCCGTTGCCATTTACAAGCATAGCATCGCCTCCCTTATCCACCAACCCTCGTGAAGGCAGGCATGAAAGCAGACGCACTTTTCCCTTATCCACAAGCCAGCCAGCAAGTGACACGGCGCAGCGTACTGGGTGCACTGGCAGTGCTGCCCGTGGGCATACATTCGTCGCTCCGGGCCCAGGACAACGGGCCGCTCAAAATAGGCCAGTCCATCGCCCTGAGCGGGCCGCTGGGTGAACTGGGCCAGGCCATGCACCAGGGGGCCAAAGCCTGCTTCGACGGCATCAACGCCAAGGGCGGCCTGGGTGGTCGGCCCATTGAATTGACGGCGCTCGATGACGCCTACGACGTCAAGCGCGCGCTGACAAATGTCAAAGGCCTGATTGAAGACCGCAACACCTTCGCCCTGTTCAACTGCATGGGCACACCCATGATCGAGGCCATGCTGCCGCAGGTCATCGAGTCGGGGATTCCATTTTTCTCGCCCTTCTCAGGCGCTCTGCTGGCGCGTCCAAAAAACGCGCGCAATGTTTTCAACATCCGCGCCAGCTATCCCGAAGAGGCCGAACAACTGGTGCAGCACCTGGCCACCGTCGGCATCAAGCGTATTGCCATCGCCTATCAGAACAACGCCTTCGGCAAGGAGGTCTATGAGGGTGCGCGGCTGGCGATTGAGAAGCACCGACTCACCAGCGCGGCCGTGGTGACCGTCGAAAATGATGCCTCGGACGCTGGCAGCGCCGCCGCCAAACTGGCGGCAGCCAGCCCCGAGGCGGTGCTGCTCGGCCTGGCCGGCAAACCAACGGTTGAATTCGTCAAGGCAATCCGTTCGCAACGCAGGGGCCTGCCGCTGTATGCGCTGTCCATCATGGGTTCGGCAGCCACCATCAAATCACTGGGCGACGATGCAACCGGCATCGCCATTTCGCAAGTGATGCCCCTGCCCAGCAACGCCGTGGTGCCCATGGTGCGCGAGTTCCAGCAAGCCTGGAAGGCCACGGGCACAAAACTCGAAGCGTCGCATCTTGCACTGGAAGGGTATGTCAACGCCCGGGTGTTCGCCGAAGTGCTGCGCCGGGCGGGACGCAATGTAACCCGTGCCAACTTCATCGAAAGCGCCTGGAGCCTGAAGCGTTACGACCTGGGCGGCTTTGAGGTCGGCTTCAGCGAACCGGGGAAAAACGCATCCCGCTTTGTGGAGCTCACCATGGTCGGTCGCGACGGCCGCTTCATTCGCTGAGCGAAACCCGCGCACCTCGGGGCACTCCCACTAGGACTTACCCGCAAATTGTCGTCACACCGACAAGGCAGCGTCAAATCAAGACCTACCATTGAATTCACAAGCGGCTTTTTCATCAGAACAAGCTACGAGAAAACTGGAGACAAGGTACCGAATGTTGACCACCTTCCCCCGACTGCTGCTCAAGCACGCTGGCGAGCGCCCCGAGGCGCCCGCCATGCGCGAGAAGGAATATGGCATCTGGCAAGCG
>JAZKIE010000085.1:0-3333 GCA_040385025.1 Pseudomonadota bacterium
TTTTGGCCGGTGCAAACAATCCAAACCAGGACTCAAGCTCCAGCTTGGCCACGCCAGTCTCTGTGATGGTTGGCACATCAGGCAGGGTCGGCTGGCGTGTCAGCCCGGACACCACCAGTGCACGCGCGTTGCCGGCCTCGATCTGCGGCCGCGCCGTAGGCGAGAGGTCAAAGAAAAAGTCGACGCGGCCGCCCAGCAGGTCCTGGTAGGCCGCTTGCGCGCCGCGGTAGGGAATATGGGTGAGTTCCACACCGGCCAGTTGCCACAGCGCTGCGGCAATCACGTGTTGGCCCGAGCCGTTGCCGGCCGATGCGTAGGTCAGCCGCCCCGGATTGGCCTTGGCAAAGGTGACCACTTCCTTCAGCGATTTGTAAGGCAGGTCCTTGCGCCCCATCAGCGTGTAGGCATAGGCGACAGCCAGGCCCAGCGGCTCGAAGTCGCGCAGGCTGTTGTAGGGCGGCTTGCGGTACAGGCCCATGTTGATGGCGAGGTTGGACACCGAGCCGACCAGCAGCGTGTAGCCATCGGGCTCGGCCTTGGCGGCCAGGTCGGTGCCAATCAGCGTGCCGGAGCCGGTGCGGTTTTCCACCACCGCCGGCTGACCCAGCGACTTGCCCAGCCGCTCGGCCAGCACACGGCCGACAAAGTCGAAGCCACCACCCGGCGGCTGCGGCACGATGATGCGCAAGGGTTTGGACGGGAAAGCACCTTGCGCAAATCCGGGGACGGTGCTGCACGCGGCGATGGCGGCGAGCGCCGCCCGGCGGGTGATTGTCGAATTCATGCTTGTCTCCTCTTTATTGGAATAAAACGAAATGCGGGACAGAATCCTCAGCGCTCCAGCGCGCCGCCGGCCAGCCAGCGTGCGCCGCGCTTGTACAGTTCTTCGACCACCGGCCCCTTGAGCATGGGCATGTCGAGCTTGACGGTGTAACCAATGCGCGTCTGGATATAGGCCAGGTGCCGGTAGCCTTCCGGAAAAGCCTGCAGCGCCTGCGCGTCCAGCGCCACGCTGGCTGTGGAGTCCACCGGATCGATGCGGTCCTTCTCGTAAATCGGCTGGCGGTGCAGCAGCTTCCACTGGCCCTCGTGTTTTTGTACGAAGTCGTAGAAGCGGCCGGTACAGACCACGTCGCACAACACCGGCCCGTTGCTGCCCTCGACCATGCCGCGCTGGGAAATCGTCATCTTGGTCTGCGCTATCGCGCGATTGCCCGCCACGTCGACGGCGGAGCCGCCCAGAAAGTGCAGGATGCTCACGCCTTTGGCCCAGCCCTCCTGGGTCACGCGAATGAAGTCCGCAAACGGGCCCTGGAACCAGGTCGCCATCATCACGCCGTCCGGGTGCCAGACCGTGGCAAAGCGTTCCCAGTCGCCGGCATCACGCCAGACCGCCCAGCGCTCGACCATCTGGCGGATTTGCAGTTCATTGTTCATGTCGTCATTCATTCGCTGGTTTCCTTGTGTTGATGGGCAGTGGGCACGCGGCCTTGCTGCAGGTCTTCGTAATCCACCTGGTAACGCGCAACGCGCAGGTCGGCCAGTTCATGCTTGACACGCAAATGCTCGGGGTGGCTGCCATAGGCATCGAGCGCGGCCTGGGTGTCAAATTCGGTGTACAGCACCACATCGCAGGCATAGTCGATGCCGCTGGAGTCGACACCGATTTCCAGATGCAGCAGGCCCGGGATGCGGCCGCGCAGCGATTCGAAACTGGTCTTGAGCTGCTCAATGCCGCGGGCTTTTTCTGCAACCGTATCGCCGCGCAGATTCCACATGACGATGTGTTTGATCATGCGGGGAAACCGGGGGCCGGGGAAAGTGGATTGAGTACAAAGTCGAAATCGAGGCTGTAGCTGCCTCCGGCCTGCTGGACCCAGTCAGCCACCAGCGACTGGCGTACGCCGAACACGGCGTCGGAGTCGAGGTAGCGGTCGCCGCTGCGAAACACATGTGTGACCAGTTTTTCGTAGCCGGGCGCCGAGATCATGAAATGCAGGTGCGCCGGCCGCCACGGATGGCGCCTGGTCGCGCGCAGCATGTCGCCCACCGGCCCATCGACCGGAATCGGGTAGGCCTCGGCGACGATGGTCCTGAAGTTGAAGCGGCCATCCGGGCCTGAATGGAGCACGCCGCGCGCCTGGTGTTTGTCCAGATCGGCGTACTGCACGTCGTAGTTGCCCTCGGCATCGGCTTGCCAGACCTCGATGACCGCGCCGGGCACAGGCTCACCCTTGAGTCCCAGCACCCGGCCCCGCACCATGCAGGTCTCGCCGGCCGCGCCGTTGGCTACATCGGCGCCGTGTTCGTAATGCGGCGCGCCTTCCACATGAAAGGGGCCGAACACCGTGGCCTCGGTGCAGCCCACCGGCTTGTGATTGTTCATGGCCACGGTCAGCATGGACAGGCCCAGGGTGTCGCTCAGCAGGATGAATTCCTGGCGCTTGTCGTCGCACTTCTGGCCGGTCGCGGTCAGAAATTCAATGCCGGCCAGCCACTCGGCCTCGGTCAGTTTCACCTCGCGCGCAAACGCGTGCAAGTGCTGCACCAGGCTGGTCATGAGCTCCTTGAGGCGCGCATCGGGCGTGCCCGCAAAACGCGCGATCACGGCCTGGGTGATGGTGTCCTGGTTCAGGTTGCGCATGGCGGGGGCCGGAAAAAAGCGGGGGCGTGGACGTGCATACTTTCCTTCATGGACTCTCTGGCGCTAAATGTAGGCTGGCGCGTGCCAAAAAAAAAGTGGGCTGGCGCAAATGACTTTTCCGCACGGCGGAAAAAAGGCACGGCAGGGTGGGCCACAATGCAGGCGACCCCTGAAAAGCACAGGCGGCAACTGCAGGAGACATGGCTTGGATCGCTGGACGGAGATTGAACTGTTTGTGCAGGTGGCGGAAACCGGCAGCCTGAGCCGCGCCGCCGAAGCGCTGAACCTGTCCAACGCGGCGGCCAGCCGCCACCTGTCGGCGCTGGAGCTGCGCCTGGCCGCCCGGCTGGTCGAACGCAACACGCGCCGGCTCTACCTGACCGACACCGGCCAGGAGTTTTTCAGCCGGGCCAAGGCCATCCTGGCCGAACTGAAGGACGCGGAGTCCGCCGTCAATGCCACCGCACTGAATCCGACCGGCACATTGCGCATCACCGCCTCGCTGTCGTTTTCGCTGCACCATGTCGCGCCCTTGCTGCGCGAGTACACCGAGCGTTACCCGAATGTCAGCGTGCATGTGGAGGCCGCCAACCGCTACCTGGACATCATCGACAACAACATCGACGTGGCCATACGCACGCGCGAGATCGAGCCCGACTCCAACATCACGATCCGCCGCCTCGGCGAGA
>JAZKIE010000086.1:0-5753 GCA_040385025.1 Pseudomonadota bacterium
CCAGTGCTTCCTCGCCGGTTTCCACGGCCGTGATTTCCACGTCGTCGTCGCCGATCAGGCTGGTCACGCTGGCGCGCTGCAGGGCATCGTCTTCCACCAGCAGCACCCGTTTGACTTTTTGGGTGAGCTTGTCTTCGAGCTTCCTGAAAACCGCCTTGAGTTGCTCGCGTGTGGTGGGTTTGATCGCGTAGCCGATGGCGCCCAGCTGCAGGGCGGGCTCCCTCGGCTCTTCACCTGACACCACGTGCACCGGCAAATGCCGGGTCAGCGGGTTGTGTTTGAGCTGCTCGAGAACCGACAGGCCGTTGCGGTCGGGCAAACCCATGTCGAGCAGAATCGCAGCCGGCAAAAACTGTGTGGCCAGTGCTATGCCGTGTTCGGCGCCATGTGCGACCAGGCAGTCGTAACCCAGCTCGTGGGCCAGGTCGTAGAGGATTCTGGCAAAGGTCGGGTCGTCCTCGATCACCAGCACCAGCCGGCTGGTCAGCGGTTTGTGCCTGTCGTCGGCGAACACCGGAACCGGCGCTGTGCTTGTGGGTGGGGTGGCCACGGCGCTTGCGGGCATGGCCAGACGCGCGGGCGGCGCAGGTCGAGGGGTCGCCGGCCCATCCGGCAGCACCTGGGCCGGCATCCAGACGGTGGGCAGCCGCAGCGTGAAGCAACTGCCCTGGCCTTCATGGCTTTCCAGGGAGATGGCGCCGCCCAGCAAACTGCTGAGGTCACGCGAAATCGACAAACCCAGGCCGGTGCCGCCGTAACGGCGGCTGGTGGTGCCATCGGCCTGGTGGAAGGCTTCGAAAATAATGCCTTGCTGATCAGGGCGTATGCCTATGCCGGAGTCCCGCACCGCAAAGGCAATCTGCCCATTGGCCTGCTGCGACACGGTGAGGCTGACCTTGCCTGCATCGGTGAACTTGATCGCATTGGAAAGCAGGTTTTTCAGAATCTGCTCCACGCGCTGGCGGTCACTGACCAGCGTGATGGGCGTGCCGGGCTGGATATGGATCTCGAAATTGAGCCGCTTCTGGTTGGCCATGGGCTCGAAGGTGTTCTTCAGCGCGTTCACCAGGTTGCCAAGCACGATGTCCTCGGGCGTCAGTTCCAGCTTGCCGGCTTCAACCTTGGAGATGTCGAGAATGTCATTGATCAGGTTCAGCAAATCATTGCCGGCAGAGTAGATCGACTGTGAAAAGCGGACCTGCTCTTCGTTGAGGTTGCCCTTGGGGTTGTCCGCCAGCAGCTTGGCCAGAATCAGCGAGCTGTTCAGTGGCGTGCGCAGCTCATGCGACATATTGGCCAGAAACTCCGACTTGTAGCGGCTGGCCCGGCTGAGTTCTTCAGCGCGTTCTTCCAGCAGGGTCTGTGCCTGGTTGAGGGCGCCGTTTTTCTGGTCGAGCGACAGCGCCACTTCTGACAACTGCTCGTTGGTCTGCTCCAGCTCGGCCTGCTGATTCTCCAGGTTGACCTGGTACTCCTTGAGCACGCGCGATTTTTCTTCCAGCTCGTCGTTGACGGTGCGCAACTCTTCCTGCTGTGACTGGAGGTCTTCGTTGAGCTGCTGGCTTTCGGCCAGCACGTCCTGCAGCCGCCTGCGGTACAGCGCCGCGTGGATGGAATTGCCGATATTGTTGGCAATCATGTTGACGAATTCGAGATCGCGGGGGCTGAGCGCGCGCAGAAAACCAAGCTCGACCACACCGTTGACCTGGCCGTCGTTGTGCACGGGTATCAGCAACACGTGGCGTGGTGAGCCCTTGCCCAGCCCTGAGACGATGTTCAGGTAGTTGTCGGGCAGATCATCGAGTTGCATCACGCTGTTGGCAAGCGCCGCCTGGCCGACCATGCCCTGGGCGCTGTAAAAACTTTGCCCTTTGGCTTCGGCGTCAGCACTGAAGCCATAAGCGGCGACGCGCCGCAGATCGCCGTTTTCTTCACGCACATACAGCGCCGCCACCGCCACATCGAGGTAGCGCGCGACAAACTCCAGCACGCTGCGGCCCAGCGACTCCAGCGCCTGTTGCCCGATGGTGTGTTCGGCCAGTTGCCGCTGGCCGGTGCGCAGCCAGAGCTGCTGGTCCAGCAGCAGTGCGGTGGCTGCCTGTTTTTGCTCTGCGGCCCCATAAGAATCAGACAAACGCTGCAGCTCACGATGGCCCAGCAGCGCCAGCAGCCCGCTCATGCCCAGGCTGAAGAGCAGGTAGGCCGCCATGCCCCAGGCGGTGTTGTTGCGCGCCTGCGCATTGCGCTCTTGCAGCAGGCGTTCTTCAATGCTGATGAACTCGGCAAACTCGCGCCGGATTTCATCGGTCAGGCTTTTGCCGCCGGCAGAGCGCACGGGCGCCTGGTAGTCCAGGTCCTTGCGCCGCAGGTCGACAATGTTTTGCGCAAACTCGTTCCATTGGGTTTGCAAGGCCACGATGCGCCTGAGCCGGCTGACCTGCGGCTGGTTGTTGCGCACCAGCTCGGCCAGTGTGGCGGTTTCTGCGGCAATTCGCGGTTTGCCAATTTCAAACGGTTTCAGCAGCGGCTCTTCACCGGTGACCAGGAAGCCGTACATGCTGGCTTCCATGTCGGCGCCCAGCTTGGCGATCTGGTTGGCACTGCTGATGGCGCGTTCTGCCTGCTCCACCCCCCCCAGTGCGGACAGCAGGTAGAAGATCAGGCTGACAAAAACGGCGGCGCTGAAAGTGCCCACTGCCAGCGGCAGGCTGACGTTGCGCGTCAGGGTGCGGCGCAGATGGTCCTGCGGGGTATGGATTGGCTCGGTCATCGTGGTCCCCGCGCCAAGCGCTGCAAAGCTTCGAGTATGCGCCTTTGCTGGAAACCGCTTATGTACGCTGTCGCACAGAGCAGACTGAATTCATGAAATTCACTGAATCAGTGTACTAGCCCAGAAAACCGGTGATCAGTTGCGCCAGTTGTTCCGGCTGGTCGTGGTGCAGCATGTGGCCGGCGTCATTGACGACGGCGGTGCTGAGGCTGGGCACGGATGTCAGGCGTTCATGGTATTCGGCCAGCGTGTATTTGCCCTGCCACCATTTGCCCAGGGAATCGTCAGAGGCTTCGATGGCCAGGGTGGGCGCGCTGATGTTGCGGTAAATCTCCAGCACCTCGTCCACGCGGTAGAGCTGGGCGTTGGTGATCTTGTGGGCTGCATCGCCCAGAATATTCCATTGACCCTGCGCATCCGGCGCCGCCCAATGCCGTGCCAGCCAGTCGGCCTTGTCCTGGCTCAAGCGCGGGTTGGTGCGCATCAGGCGCCTGGCCACGCCGCTGGCGTCGCTGTAAGGCTTGAGCGCCAGTTCGCCCTTGTGCAGGGTTTTCAGCTCGTCCATCCATTTGGCAAAGCGGCCCGGGGCCTGGGCCGGCCGGGTGGCCGGCATGCCAAAACCTTCAAGGTTGACCAGCTTGCGGATGCGCGCGGGACGGACACCGGCGTAGAGCATGGCGACATTGCCGCCCATGCTGTGGCCGACCAGGTCCACCGCTTGGTCGGCTGCGTAATGGTCGAGCAAAAAATCCAGATCGGCCAGGTAGTCCGGGAACCAAAAATTGTCGGCACCCAGCGTGCCGGTCTGGCCGTAGCCACGCCAGTCCGGCGCGATGATGCTGCGGCCCTGCACGAAGGCATCAGACAGGGCGTCCACCACAAACTGGTAAGACGCAGCCACGTCCATCCAGCCATGCACCAAGACCAGCGGCGGCAGGCTGCTTTGGGCCTCGCCCCAATGACGAACGTGGTAATTGATGCCGCGTATAGGGACTAACTCGCTGCGGGAGATGCGCTTTTCTTTGTACATTGGGGTGATGATAAAGAGACTTGCAACGCCCCACAGTCAAGGCAGGGACATCGCTGCCGCGCCGCCACCCGATCATTACGCTGCCCTGCACGGCGCCTTCCGCTGGCAGGTCGATGACTTTTTCAACATCGCCGAAGTTTGCTGCCGGCGCTGGGCAGCGGCTGATGGCGCTAAAAATGCTATCAAAAGAGTAGCTATCCACGCGCACCAGCCGGGGGCTGAGACCACTTTTTATACTTACAGTCAACTTCAGCAGGCGGCCGACGCTCTGAGCCACGCGCTGGTGGGGCTGGGCGTGAAAGGCGGCGACCGGGTTGCCATCGTGATGCCGCAGCGGTTTGAAACTGCGGTCGCCTACATGGCGGTGTTCCAGATGGGCGCGGTGGCCATGCCGCTGTCCATGCTGTTCGGGCCCGAGGCGCTGGAATACCGGCTGCAGGACAGCGAGGCGGTGCTGGCGATTTGCGACGAAAGCTCCATGGCCAACCTCCAGGCGGTGCGCAGCCGCTGCCCGGCCCTGCGCACGGTGATGGCTGCCGGTGCGGCGGCGGGGCAGGGCGACCTCGATTACGACACGGCGCTCGCCGCGCAGCAGCGCGCCTTCACGGCGGTAAAAACCAAAGCCGACGATGCGGCCATATTGATCTACACCAGCGGCACCACCGGCCCGCCCAAGGGCGCGCTGCTGGCGCACCGCGCGCTGATCGGCAATTTGCCGGGATTCATTTGCAGCCAGAACTGGTTTGGGTTTGACGGCAAAACGAATGCAAAGTCAGACGCGGTTTTCTGGAGCCCGGCAGACTGGGCATGGACCGGCGGGCTGATGGATGCCTTGCTGCCCGCGCTGTATTTCGGCCGGCCCATCGTCGCCTTCAATGGCCGCTTCAGTCCCGAGCTGGCCTTCAGCCTGATGGCCGAACAGGGCGTGACACACACCTTCTTGTTCCCGACAGCGCTCAAGGCCATGATGAAGGCCTTCCCGCAGCCGCGAAAACATTTCAAGCTCAGGCTGCAGGCCATGATGAGCGCTGGCGAGGCTGTGGGCGACGCGGTGTTTGCGTACTGCCGCGACGAACTCGGCGTGGTGGTCAACGAGATGTTCGGCCAGACCGAGATCAACTATGTGGTCGGCAATTGTTCTGCCCTGTGGCCGGCCCGGCCCGGCAGCATGGGCAAGGGCTACCCCGGCCACCGGGTGGCGGTGATCGACGAAGACGGGAAGGAATGCGCGGTTGGTGTGCCAGGCGACGTGTCGGTGAACCGTTATGACATCCACGGCGATCCGGACCCGATTTTTTTTCTGGGCTACTGGAAAAAAGACGCGGCCACGCAGGCCAAGTTCACCGGCGACTGGTGCCGCACCGGTGACCTCGCCACGCGTGATGCCGATGGCTACCTCTGGTACCAGGGGCGCGCCGACGATGTGTTCAAGGCGGCCGGTTACCGCATCGGCCCCGGTGAAATCGAGAACTGCCTGGTCAAACACCCGGCCGTGGCGAATGCCGCCGTGGTGCCCAAGCCAGACCGCGAGCGCGGCGCACTGGTCAAGGCCTATGTTGTACTTGCTCCTGATTTCATAGCTGCCCGCGCAAGAAGGGCGGGGGCTGAGGGGCAGTTTGATGCTGAACTGGTGGCGCAATTGCAAAACCACGTGCGGGGACTGCTGGCGCCTTATGAATACCCCAAGGAGATCGAGTTCATAGACACGCTGCCCATGACCACGACGGGCAAGGTGCAGCGGCGGGTTCTGCGCTTGCAGGAAGAGGAACGATTCCGCCAGGCAAACGCCGGCTGAAGTCGGCTCCGGTCTTTACTCCCGCCGACCTGCTGCCGCTTGCATCACGCTGCGCCTCGGGTCTGCTCTGGATAGTAGGCGCAACTCCCCACTCCCACCCCTAGCCCCTCCCTCGCCCCGCTGGGCGATGGAGGGGGACTTCATGTGGCCGCGTGCGC
>JAZKIE010000087.1:0-3212 GCA_040385025.1 Pseudomonadota bacterium
CTCGGCCATGCGCGAGAAATGCAGCACCTCGAAAAAGAAGTCTTGCAGGCTGGCGGCAATGCCCGAGGGATGCTCGGCCAGGTGGTCGAGGATGGCGCTGCTGGTCTGCTGCAGCGCGCCGCGAAAATCCTGCGGCACGTCGTCATGCACCTGGTAGTCCTCTTGCTGATTCTTGTACAGCTCGTACCAGCTGCGTTTGAGCCGGTCCAGCACACGCTTGATGTCGGGCGGCGCCGCTTGCCGCGCCAGCGCCAGATGCGCCGGGTCGAGCTCGGCCGAATACATCTTGCGCGCGCGTTCGACCAGGTTGTGCGCCTCATCCACCAGCACGCTGACGCGCCACTGGTTGGCCTGCGTCTGCGCATGCAGCATGGCGTTCACGTCGAAGTAATAGTTGTAGTCGCCGACCACCACGTCGCTCCAGTGCAGCAGGTCTTGCCCCAGGTAATAAGGGCAAACCTGGTGCGCCAGCGCAACTTCGCGCAGTGCGTTTTTGTCGAGCGGGCCGGGGGCGGCGGCCGCTGCATCGACAGCAGCCTGCCGCGCCGCCGGCAAGCGGTCATAAAAACCCCGGGCCAGCGGGCAGGACTCGCCGTGGCAGGCCTTGTCGGGGTGTTCGCAGGCCTTGCCTTTGGCCACCAGCTCCAGCACGCGCAGCGGAAGCGCCGGCGCGGCGCTCTTGATCAGCGCCAGCGCGTCCAGCGCCAGTTGCCGGCCCGGTGTCTTGGCGGCCAGGAAAAACACCTTGTCGAGTTGCTGCGTGGGACAGGCCTTGAGCAAGGGGAACAAGGTGCCTATGGTTTTGCCAATGCCGGTCGGTGCCTGCGCCATCAGGCAGCGGCCACTGCTGGCGGATTTGTACACCGCTTCGGCCAGTTCGCGCTGGCCAGGCCGGAAAGCCGCATGCGGAAACGGCAACACCGACAGCGCCTCATTACGCGCGGCCCGGTGCGCCAGTTCCTGCCGCGCCCAGCCCAGAAAACTTTCGCACTGCGCCTCGAAGTAGACCCGCAGCTCTTCAGCGCTGCAGGACTCGACCAGCAAGGTCTCGTCCTGCGTGGCGACATTGAAGTAGACCAGCGCCAGTCTGATCTGCGGCAAGCCGTCCCGGCAACACAGCAGATAGCCATAGACCTTGAGCTGCGCCCAGTGCAGTTGCCGGTGGTTCTCGCGCATGGCTTCCAGGTTGCCGCGATAGGTCTTGATTTCTTCAAGCTGCCCCGCCTCGGCGTCGTAACCATCGGCCCGGCCACGCACGCGCAAATTTTTGTAGTCAGCGCTCAGGCTGACTTCGGTCTGGTAATGCGGCGGACGCCGCAGCGCCACCATGCGGTGACCCGCCATGCCTTCGAGTGCGGAAGGCGATGGCGTGAAGCGCAGATCCAGGTCGCCTTGCTTGGCAGTGAAGTCGCACAAGGCGCGCACGGCAAGCACATAGGGCTGGTCAGGCGGGAGCGCATGGTTCATCAGGGAAGTGCCGGAGGATCGCTACAAAAACTGTATGGATAGCCAGTAGTGTAACGGGTGCCGCACGGAACGCCCCCTTGCCGACAAGCTCACCCTGGCGCGGTCGCTTCGAAGAAACTGCCCTGTGGCTTATTCCGTGACCGGCGGCTGGACTGCAACGCGAAGCTGGCGCCAGACACCCGCCAACTTTTGGCGCAGCGTGGGCCTAAGGTATTCACGCACCCGCTGAGGATCGCCCCCCACGGCATAGACCGCAGCACGCAATTCATGCTCGGTGCATCGGAAGTCAGCACAGCAACGGCGAACTTCCGCTGGGCTGCATAACTGGATGCGGTCGCTTGCAGGCTGCTGGTGGTCAGGTTGTTCGTGCATGAGATGGCCTTCAAAAGTACAAGGTCCCAGTCTGCGCGCGCCACCAGCGGCCGCACAGGGCAATCGGCCGGACTCGCTGTAGGTGCTGGCGCCCCAGGCAGCGCGATTTAACGACCCACGCGCACAAAGTCACGAAAAGGCAGAACGATTGCCGATCAGGGTGTCGAGTACACCCGGCTCAAAATGTTGGCCCACATAGCCGGCCAGGCCCTCAAACACCGACTCCAGGGTCGGCGTGGCAGCGCCGAACAGCGCATGCAGCACCGCCGGGTCTTCAAACAACCCATGCAGGTAAATGCCCAGAACATTGCCGCTGCCGTTTTGCCAGGCCAGACCGTCGGACATGACTGCGTGCGCGATGTCACCAGCGGCAGCCATGGCGCTGTGCGGCGCGGTCTGGCCGTGGTGGATTTCATAACCCTGCACCTGCACGCCCGACAACGCCGCCCAAGGCCCGCTGACGGACGAAAAACCAGTCTGCCGGTGACGCACGGTTTTATCTTCTTCAAACACCGTGACCACGGGCAGCAAACCCAGGCCCGGCCCGTTGCCGTCGATGCCATGCGGGTCGATCAGCGCTTCGCCCAGCATTTGCAAACCACCGCAGATGCCGAGCACGGCGCCGCCGCGGCCGGCATGTACGGCAATTGCGCTGTCCAGTCCCTGCGCCCGCAACCAAGCCAGGTCGCCACTCGTGTGTTTGGAGCCCGGCAGGATGATCCAGTCGGAAGGTAGAAGGCCCGCCAGCTCCGCCGGGCTGCGCACCCACTTGAGGTGAATACCGGGCACGTTTTTAAGCGGCTGGAACTCATCGAGGTTGCTGATGCGCGGATAGGCAATCACCGCTACGGTTTTGGTAACGGCGCCTGCGGCGCTGCTGCGGTCATCAAACACACCATCTTCCTCGGGCAGGCCGTGTTGCCACCACATCGGCAGCGTGGCAACCGTGGGCACACCGGTCAGGTCCTGCAGCATTTGCGGGCCGGGCGCCAGCAGGCTGGCGTCACCGCGAAACTTGTTGAGCACAAAACCCCGTATCAGTTTGCGTTCTGCTTCATCGAGCATGGCCCAGGTGCCATACAGATGGGCAAAGGCGCCGCCACGGTCGATGTCGGTCACCAGCAGGCAGGCCGCGTTGGCATGAAGCGCCACGCGCATGTTGACGATGTCGCTGTCCTTGAGGTTGATCTCGGCAGGCGAGCCTGCGCCCTCGATCACCACCACATCGTTTTTTGCCAGCAGTTCGTCCAGGGCCTGCGCGATCACTGGCCAGACCGAGGCACTGCGGCCGCGCCAGGCCATGCGTGAAAGTTCTGGATGAACCTGCCCCATCAGGATGACCTGGCTTTGCGTGTCTTTCTCCGGCTTGAGCA